>CAKPCA010000008.1 GCA_934141145.1 uncultured Bacilli bacterium | reverse complement strand
TACCGGAAAAAATATTGCCAGTGATAAATCTTGGAAAGGTAGAAAGTCTCCATGGTTAGGAACTAAAAACATATGGGGATTATTTTACAAGGTAGGATTATTATATGAGGATGTTATAATAAAATAAAAAGTATTAAGGGAAGCGAGTGGACAGAAGCATTTGCAGAAGAAGTTTATAACAATGTAAAAAAACGTAAGTATTTTATTACAAACTTAGGTAAATGTACGCAAGGATGTAAGAGAATTATCCGATAGCATTTATAAAGAATATTTAAGTTTATTGGAAAATAAAATAGAAATTATAAATCCTAAAGTTATTATATTATTTGGTAATCAAGTAAGTTCGATTGGTCTAAATGAAAAAATATCTGTATCACAGTGTAGAAAAAAAGAATTTCAAAAGGATATTAACGAAAAAAATACAACTTTTATTCTGTATTTTACCCTGTTGGAAATAGATTTAACATAGATAAATCAATAGAAGATATTCTTTATATAAAAGAAAACATATAATAAAAATTTTTAATTGAAAAGATAATATAAAAATACAATCTCTAATAGTTTGGAATATGTATAAAAAAATAAGATTTTTAAATGACAGGGATGAAAGAAAATTAAACTATAAAAATATAAAAGATATATATTTTTAAGGTAATGGTAGAAGTTTTTATAATAAGAATTGACTTAAGTAAAATACTAAAAAATTATGTAGATGAAATTTAATTACATAAATAAAGAGGTGATTTTTTGCAAAAATTAATTAATATAAAAGATGTAGATAAAAATTCAGCATATTTACATTATACTAATAAAAATAATGTTAATAATATTTTTAAAGAAGGACTATTACCTAAAATTGGTAAAAGTTCTAAAAATATAGAATTAAATAAAAAAGTTTTCTTTACAAAAGGTTTTGATAATACATTACTTCTTATGGATTCGTGGATTAAATGGTTAGTGCTAAGACCAAAGAGTAATTTTATTTATAAATGTGGTTGCTTTTATATGACACATAAAATTTTTCCTAGAGTAGTTGTAGATTTAATATTTAAAAAGGAATTTCAAAATAATAAAAAAATTAAATATGCATGTAAAAAATTAGACAATATATTAGAAAATAGTGTGTTTCTTAAATTGAATTTAGTCGAAAATATTGATTTTTCATATGATGATATTGATGAAGTGAAAAATCAACCTTTTTCAAGAAAACAATTAAGTTATGTATATACATATGGAAATGATGTAAATGATAATAAAATGGAATTATGGAATATGCATACACTAAAAGATAAAATAATAGAAAAAGAAAAGATAGAGATAATAGAAATTAATAATTCCAAATGTGCAAAAGATATTTTAATGTATATGATTGATAATACAGAAATGTCTATACAAGATAAATGCCCATTTTTATTGAAATATTTGAATTATATAAATTATAGTAGTTGAAAAAATTACATTTATAAATATAAAATTAAATGTGCAGACTGTGGTAGATCAATGTGTAAAATGGAAGATACAAGGAATGGTAGAAATTCATCTAATTTTTATTGTAGAAATTATAAAACTACTTCAAGTAAATGCACACCACATAAAATTAGAACAAGTGATTTAGATAATATGGTAATTGAAAGTATTATAATGCAGGTTAAAGCAGTTCTTAATATAGAGAAAACAATAAAACAAATGAAAAAAGAAAATGCTATAACAAATAAAAAAGAATATGAAGATAATGTAACAAAATTACAAGAGAACCTTGAAAAAATAAAAAAAATGAAAAGACTATCTTATGAAAATTGGAAATTAAATAAAATTACAAAAGAAGAATTTCTTTCTTCATCAAATGATTATGAAAATAAAATTGAAAAATGTAAATCTGATATATATAATTTATACATAATAGAAAAGAGGTTGCAATGAATAAAATAACAATGAAAAATGATGATATAATTGAATTATTAGCTGAATTTGAACATGATAGATGGTCAAGGTGGCAAAAATATTTATTTAGTAAATGTATAGTTAACGATGACGGAACATTAACTATACCAAAGGAATTGGTAAATAGATGGACAAGACAAATAAATACAAATTATAAAAACTTATCAGAGAGAGAAAAAGATTCTGATAGAAAAGAGGCAATTAGAATTATAAAATGTATAGAAAAAAGGAGAATTTCGGATGAGTAAGGGAATCATAGTAGCGGGATTTGGAGCAATTGGTAAAACAACTCTTGGAAATAAGTATGATAATGTTATAGACATGGAATCAGGATATTATAGATGGGATAATACTGGTTTTGAAAATATACCATATGAGCAAAGAAAAGGTAAAAAAGAAAGACCAGAAAATATTGAGTGGCCAGATAACTATTATAAAGCAATTATAGAAGCAAGAAAAAAATATGATGTGGTATTGACATCAATGCACTGGCATTTATTAGATTTTTTTGAAAAAAATAATATAGAATACTATTTAGCATATCCAACTTTGGATAGTGAGGAAGTTTTGGAAAAGAGATGTTATGATAGAGGTAATAATAAAGTTTTTACAGATAAATTAAAAATAAATTTATATAATTGGAATGAAATAATAAAAAAATATCACCCTAAAGAACTATTAAGAATTCAAAAAAATGAATATTTGGAAGATGTTTTAAAAAATAAGGGAATTCTTAACAATATAAAATAAGAAGAAATATAAAATTAAGTTATAATTACTATATTAGTGAGAAAGGTATGGATAATTAATGCTTACATTTTATTCAAGGCTATAAAACTAACTATAATGGGCATATTAGTTTAAAATATGTTTTTTTTATGTTATACTTAAATAGATTTAAAAAAGTGAGTTGATTGAAATGAATGAAAATAAAACAAATATAAATTGGTACCCTGGTCACATGGCCAAAACAAAAAGACAAATAAAAGAAAAATAGAAATAATATATTAATGAAATTTATTATAGGAGGTAATGAGATATGAATATAGAAAATGTAATAAAAGATATTATAATCAATTTTGATGGAAAAGTAGCTGTTTATTATGATGATTTTAAAGGTACTAAAATAAAAATTAATGAAAGAGAAAAATATAATGCAGCAAGTTGCATAAAGATATTTATTCTTATTGAATTATTCAATCAAATTAATAATGGTAGCATAAAAAAAGAACAAGAACTAATATATAAAGATGAACATTACGTAAATGGAAGTGGAGTAATGAGATATTTAACAAAAGGAATAAAATTACCAGTTATTGATATTGCAACTTTAATGATGATTATAAGTGATAATGTTGCAACAAATATTTTGATTGACTTTCTAGGTATAGATAATATAAATAAAACTATTAAATCTATTGGATGTAATGATACTAAATTATATAGTAAATTTAAATCAGTTGAAAATGAAGCTTTTTCTGAAACCACTGCATTTGATTATTATTTGGTATGGAAAAAAATAAATAATAATGAACTATTTAATGAAAAAATGACAAAAGAAATTATTGATATAATAAAAAATCAAAAATATACTGAAATGGTCGGAGACGGAATAGATAAAGTTTATAGTGAAGTTGAAAATCCAATTATAAATTATTATGCTACGAAAAGTGGCAAGTATGAAGCAATCAGAAATGATGGTGGAATAGTTTCAACAATATATGGAAATTATGTTTTAACTATTTTTATTAAGAATTTTAAGGATAAAAATTATTTAAATGATGAATATGCTTATAGTCAAGGAAGAAAAATTAGTAGTGTAATATTTAACGAATTTATAAGAAATAGAAGTTAATTATTAAAATTTATAAAAAAAGGAAGTGATTTTATGAATAATGAAAATAAAACAAATATAAATTGGTACCCTGGTCACATGGCCAAAACAAAAAGACAAATAAAAGAAAAAATAGATTTAATAGACATAATATATGAAGTGGTTGATTCTAGAATACCAATATCATCAAAAATAAAAGATATAGATGATTTAGTAAAAAATAAACCTAGAATTTTAATTATGACTAAAAGTGATTTATGTGATTTAAATAAGACAAATAAACATATCAAGTATTATGAAAGCCTTGGATATAAAGTTGTTTTAGTGGATTTAATTGGCAACAAAAATGTAGATAAAATAAAATCTGCAACAGATGAAGTATTAAAAGAATTAAATGAAAAAAGAGAAGCAAAAGGATTAAAGAAAAGAAACTATAGAGCGCTTATAATTGGTATTCCAAATGTAGGTAAGTCAACTTTAATTAATAGACTTGCAGGTAAAAAGGTAGTAGGAGTTGGTAATAAGCCAGGTGTAACAAAACAACTTTCTTGGATAAGAATTAGTAAAGATGTTGATTTAATGGATTCACCAGGTATATTATGGCCAAAAATAGATGATGAAAAAGTAGGATTAAATTTAGCATGTTTTTCAGCAATTAAAGAGGAAATACTTCCAATTGATGAAGTCGCATGTTATATATTAAAGTATATGTTTATTAATTATAAAGAAAATTTAAAAGAAAGATATGGCCTAGAAAATATAGATTTTGAAGATTTTACAGATGCATATGAAGTAATAGGAAGAAAAAGAGGATGCATATTAAGAGGTAATGAAGTAGATTATGATAAAGTATCTGCTTTAATAGTAAGGGATTTAAATGAAGGTCATTTAGGCAAGGTAACATTTGATGAATAATATGTATGAATATGAAGAAAATTTATATAAAGAAGGATATAATTTTATAGCGGGAACAGATGAAGCAGGAAGAGGACCACTCGTTGGACCAGTTGTCGCAGGATGTGTAGTTTTTCCAAAAGGTTATAAAAATGATTTAATAAATGATTCAAAAAAATTAACAGAGAAAAAAAGAGAACAATTATATGATATAATAATAAAAGATGCGGTTACTTATGGAATTGGAATCGTATCTGCTAAAGAAATAGATGAGTTAAATATTTACGAAGCAAGCAGAAAAGCAATGATAAAAGCATATGAAGAAGCAAATAAAAAAGTAAAAATAGATTACTTATTAACTGATGCTATGCCTATAACAACACTTGATATACCAGTATTAAAAATAATAAAAGGTGACGCTAAAAGTGTAACAATAGCGGCTGCATCAATACTTGCTAAAGTAACAAGAGATAGAATATTAATTGATCTAGATAAGAAGTATCCAGAATATAATTTTAAAAAGCATAAAGGTTATCCAACAAAAGAACATTTAGAGAAAATAAATGAATTTGGTGTGTTTGATGAGTATAGAATGACATATAAACCTGTAAAAAATGTATTAGATAGGGGAATTGTTAGGAAAAAGAGATAATATAATATATGAAGGGACTGATTTTATGAGTAAAAATTTAGTAATAGTGGAATCACCAGCTAAAAGTAAAACAATAGAAAAATATTTAGGTAGTGATTATAAAGTATTATCATCAAAAGGACATATTAGAGATTTAGCAACTTCTGGTAAATATGGTTTTGGTGTAGATATTGAAGATGGTTTTAAACCAAATTATGAACCAATCAAGGGAAAGAAAAAAGATATTGCAGAACTAAAAAAAGAAGTTAAAAATGCAGAAAAAGTATATCTTGCAACCGACCCTGACCGTGAGGGAGAAGCAATTAGTTGGCATTTAAAAGATGCTCTTGGTATTGATGATAAAGATTATGAAAGAATAGTATTTAATGAAATAACTAAAAATGCAGTTGTTAATTCATTTAAAAATGCTAGAAAAATTGATGATCTTATGGTAAGAAGTCAAGAAACAAGAAGAATATTAGATAGAATAATAGGATTTAGATTAAGTAAATTAATGCAATCAAAAACAGGCGGTAAAAGTGCTGGAAGAGTACAATCAGTTGCACTTAAATTAATAGTTGATAGAGAAAAGGAAATTGAAAAATTCATTCCAGAAGAATATTGGACAATAAAAGCAATATTCCCATCATTTGATGCAAATTTATTTGGTTATAAAGAAAATACTAAATTAGAAATAAAAAACGAAATTGAATCAAAAGATATATTAAATAAATTATCTAATAGTTATAAAATAGAAAGTACTGAAAAGAAAAATAAGAATAAGGCTAGTAAGCCACCTTATACAACAAGTACAATGCAGCAAGATGCAGTAAACAAAATTAATTTCTCATCTAAAAAGACTATGAGTGTTGCACAAAAACTTTATGAAGGTATAAATATAGGTAGTGAAACAGTAGGTTTAATTACATATATGAGAACTGATTCAATTAGATTATCAGATGAGTTTGTTGGAAATACTTTAAAATATATTGAAGTAAATTATGGTAAAGAATATGTTGGATTTGTAAAAAAGAGTAAGAAAACAGAAAATGTACAAGATGCTCATGAAGCAATAAGACCAACAAGTATTACAAGAACGCCAGATTCAGTAAAAGAATATTTAACTAATGATGAATATAAGTTATATAGACTTATTTACTTTAGAGCACTTGCTTCTTTAATGAAAGATGCAAAACAACAATTAACAACTGTTATTCTTGATAATAATGATTATAAATTTAAAGTTAATGGTAGTGTAATTACTTTTGATGGTTACTTAAAAGTATATAGTGAATTTGAAAAGAGTGAAGATAAGATTTTACCTGATTTAGATAAATATAAATCTGATAATCTTATTACAGATAAAGTAGAGACAAAACAACACTTTACAGAACCACCAGCAAGATATACAGAAAGTTCATTGATTAAGGAAATGGAAAGTTTAGGTATTGGTAGACCATCAACATACGCAACTACTATAAGTACAATTATAGATAGGGGATATGTAAATAAAAAAGATAAAAAATTTGTTCCAACTGAAATAGGAATAGAAACAACAAATAAACTTCAAGAGTTCTTCAAAGATTTAATTAATGTAAAATATACTGCAAAAATGGAAGAAGACTTAGACAATATTGCAAGTGGAACTGTTGTATGGAATGAATTATTAAAGAAATTTTGGGAGGATTTTGAACCAATGGTAAAAGATGCATTTGATAATATGGAGAAAAAAGAACCTGAAAAGACTGGAGAAGTATGTCCTGAATGTGGTAAAGATTTAGTTAAAAGAAATGGTAGATATGGTGAATTTATAGCTTGTTCTAACTATCCAGAATGTAAATATATTAAAAAAGAAGAGAAAAAAGTCGTAGAAGTTTGTGATTGCATTAAATGTGGTAATAAGATTGTTGAAAGAAAAACAAAAAAGGGTAAAGTTTTTTATGGTTGTTCTAATTTTCCAAAATGTAAAGAAGCATATTGGGATATGCCTACAGGTAAGAAGTGCCCAGAATGTAATAGTATGCTAGTTACAAAAGATGGGAAAGTAAAATGTTCAGCGTGTGATTATAAAGAAGAATAGTAAATTTTTACTATTTTTTCTTTTTATTATGATAGCAAATTTTTGTTTGTAATAATAGTTTAGTTATCACTTGATGAAATGCCTAAATTATTCAATAGAGATAGGTCAGTTATTTCTAGACATATAAAAAATGCTATAGCAGAAGAATGCGATAATGTGGTTGTTGTAAATTTTGCAACGACCACTAAACATGGTATCGTGGAAGGCAAAATTATTTGATAGAGATAAAAAACTAAAACAAGGCATATTCAAAATATCTATAAAGAAGTAGAACTTGAAGAGAATCAAGTATGCTCATTTTTTGAGCATACTGCAAATAATGGTAAAATCTATAATACTCAATTTTATAATTTAAATATGATTATTTCTATTGGTTATAGAGTAAAATCAAAAAATACTTGAATATTTAGAAAAAAAATCAAGTTGATTGAAATAGCAACTAGAGTAGATGACAATTTAAATGGTGATGATATAAACGATACTCAAAAGATGCATTAATATTACTTATTAAAGAAGTATTCACTATTTATATGATAACTTTAAATTAGATAGAGGAAATACCTTAAATTTATTTAAAAGTATTGGCTTTGAAGTAGTAGAAGAAACAACATGGAAAAAGTTTGATAAAGATATAAAAGGCGTTATTGTTAGAATTGATACATCAATTTATAAACAAGAAAAATTAAGAAAAAATAAAATTTCTTAATTTTTTTTACAAAAAGAGTTGACAGATTCATATGTTTTTAATAAAATGTTAATAACAAGTGAAGAAAACCTGATTTAAATTAAAAAATGTTATTAACAAAATGTTACAAAGATTATTTTTTTAGAACTTGTTATTAACAAAAAGATAAAAAGAAAGAAGGATATAATATGGACAGAAAGTCAAAAAAAGAAGTGTATGAAAATATAAGAAAGGCATTATACATGATTGATATGAATAATGGATTTGTTAATTTTGGAAATATGGCTAATCCAAAATATAATGAACTAGTTAATGAACAATTAAAATTAATTAATAAATTTAGAAAAGAAAATCAATTAGTAAATTTTGTATTAGAAGGACATACTACTGATTCAATAGAATTTGATTCATATCCATCCCATTGTGTACTTGGAACAAAAGAAGCAGAATTAATACCAGAATTTATAAATGAACAAAATAAAGAAAATACAAGAACTTATTATAAAAATTCAATTAATGGAATGCTTAATAGAAATTTGCAAGATGATATAAAAAGTCAAGATAACTTAAATGAAATTGTTATTGGAGGAGTATGTGCAGATTTATGTGTTATGGATTTTGCAAGAACATTTTCAAGGTATCTAGATGAAATAAATAGAAGAGCAAAAATATTTGTTGTTGAAAATACAATTGATACTTATGATTCTTTAGAACATAACAGGGAAGAATGGATGGATATAGCAAAAAAAGTTATGACACAAGCAGGAATTATTATGGTTCCAAATATAGAAGAATTAGAAAGAAAGGAAAAAGAATTAGGATTAATTCTTAAATAGGTGAAAATTATGAAAATATATAATGGTTATGAAAGATTACCAAGAAACTATACTTTAATGAGTGATGAATATGAATTTACAATGTCAAATGGATATTTAAGTAATAATAAAGAAAAGGAAGAAGCAGTATTTGATTTATTTTTTAGAAAAATACCAAATGATGGTGGATATGCTATAATGGCAGGACTTGATAAGGTAATTCCTTATATTGAAAATTTAAAATTTACAGAAAAAGAACTAGATTATTTCAGAAGAAATGGTTATTCAGAAGAATTTATAGATTATTTAAAAAACTTTAAATTTACAGGAGATATATATGCAATTGCGGATGGTACTCCAGTATTTCCTAATGAACCTCTTATAACAATTAAAGCACCAATAATAGAAGCACAAATAGTTGAAACAGCAATATTATCTATGATAAATGGCGCTATGGAACATGCAACAAGTGCTAGAAGAATAATAGAATCTACTAATGGAAAAGTAGGAGTTATGGAGTTTGGTGCAAGAAGAGCAGATGGTTCTGAAGCAGCTATTGATTCATCAATATATGGAATAATGGCTGGATGCATAGGAACAAGCAATATAATTGCGGCAGATATGCTTAATATAAAAGCAATGGGAACTATGGCTCACAGTTTTATAGAATCATTTCCAAATGAATATGAAGCATTTTTAGCGTATGCGAAGGCATATCCAGATAATTGTATTCTTTTAGTAGATACCGTTGATACATTAAAAAGTGGTGTTATTAATGCAATAAGAGTGTTTAGATATATGAAGGAAAATAATATGCCTCTTGATCATATTGGAATACGTATTGATTCAGGCGATTTAGCATATTTATCAAAAGAAGCGAGAAAAATGCTTGATGCAGCAGGATTCCCACAAGCAAAAATTTGTTTGAGTAATGGGTTAAATGCAGAAACCATAGAATCTTTATTTAATCAAGGTGCTAAGTTTGATAGTCTAGGCGTTGGAGATAATATATCAAAACCAAATGGAAGAATGGGATGTGTTTATAAAGAAGTTGCATTAATAGATGAAAAAGGTAATGTAATTCCTAAAATAAAATTAAGTAATGATACTGTAAAAATAGTAAATCCAGATTACAAAAAATTATATCGTGCTTATTCAAAATCAACTGGATATGCGCTTGCAGATATAATGTGTAGAAAAAATGAAGAAACAAATGAAAGAGAATTAACTATTGTAAGTACTATAGATCCATTAAAGAAAAATACAATAACTGATTTTGAACTTGTAGAATTACAAAAGCCTATATTTAAAAATGGAAAATTAGTTTATGAAGATCCAGATATTTTTACAAAACAAAAATATTGTAGTGATCAAATGAAGACACTATATCCTGAAGTAAAAAGAGAAAAAATGCCACATGAATATTATGTTGATGGAACAGAAGAATATGTAAACTTTAAAAATAACATGATTTCAGAGTATAGAAGTTTAGTTAAGAAAATGTAGGTGAAAACATGGATAAAGAAAAGTTAAAAAATATAAAATCTTATCTTGAAGAACTAAAAACAACGAAAATGGAACAGACTTCACCATCAAATTTCCTAAGTATAGAATCTTATTCATGTACACTAAAAAATAATAAAACAATAACAAGAGAAAAAATATTAAAAGGAAATAATGATGGAAGTGCAGCAATAATATTACCTATTACAGAAGATAAAAAAATAATACTTGCAATTGAACCTAGAGTTTTTACAAAAGAAACTGTTGATATTGGTTTACCTGCAGGATATATAGAGTCTTTTGAAAATCCTATTGATGCCGCAAAAAGAGAGTTATTAGAAGAAACAGGATATGAATCAGATGACTTTATATACCTTGGAAGTTACTATCAAGATCAAGGATGTTCTTCAGCATATAATTATTACTATATTGCTAGAAATTGTAAAAAGGTAAGAAGTCAAAAATTAGATAAAGATGAATTTATAAAATATATATTAGTAACAAGTGATGAGTTACAAGAATTATTTAATGAAGGTTACATAAAAGGATTAAATTCTGCTTACGTAATTGAAAAATCAAAAAAATATATAATGGAGTGATAAAATGAATGAATATGGATATGTAAAAGTAGGTGCATCTACTCTAGAGCTTAAGGTATCAGATACAATATACAACGTTCAAATGATAAAAAAACAAATAGATGAAGCAGTAAATAAGAATATTCAAATAATTTCTTTTCCAGAACTTTCAATAACAGGGTATACATGTGGTGATTTATTTAATCAAGATATCTTAATTGATAAATCATATGAAGGACTTAAAGATTTAATAGATTATTCAAAAGATAAAATGATAGTTATTATAGTAGGATCACCTATAAAATGTGAAAATAAATTATATAATTGTGCAGTAGTTATAAATAATGGCAAAATTCTTGGAATTGTACCCAAAACATATATCCCAAATTATAATGAATTTTATGAAATGAGATGGTTTAAAAGCAGCAATGATTTAAAAATAAAAGAAATAAATTTATTTAATGAAATTGTACCAATTGGTGTAGATTTAATATTTACAAGTAAATTAGATGATGAATTAAAATTTGGTGTTGAAATATGTGAAGATGTATGGAGTTTATATCCTAAGAGTAATGATTATGCATCAAGTGGTGCAAGTATTATATTTAATTTATCCGCAAGTAATGAAACAATAGGAAAATATGATTTTAGAAAAGAACTTATAAAAATGCAATCTATTAAAACAATATCAGGATATGTTTATTCATCATCAGGTATAAATGAAAGTAGTACAGATTTGTTATTTTCAGGCTCAAGTTTAATATATGAAAATGGAAAATTATTAAGTGAAAATAATAGGTTTGATTTTAACAGTAATTTAATATATAGTGATATAGATATAAAAAGACTAGTAAATGATAGAAGAAAAAATACAAGTTTTATTTCAAATACTGATAAAGAATATAGAAATATATACTTTACAACTTCTAAAAATAATCTTATTTCACGAAAATATAGTAAATATCCATTTGTACCATCAAATGAAGACAAAAGAGAAGAAAGATGTAAAGAGATAATAAATATTCAAAGTAGTGCTCTTGCTAAAAGATTAAAACATACAAATATAAAAAAATGTGTTATTGGAGTATCTGGTGGACTTGATTCAACATTAGCATTCTTAGTAATAAAAAAGGCATTTGAAAAACTTAAAATTGATAATAAAAATATAATTGCAGTTACAATGCCTGGTTTTGGTACAACTAATAGGACTTATGAAAATGCACTTGATTTAATAAAAATAAATAATGCAACACTAAAGGAAATAGATATTAAAAAAGCATGTTTAGTTCATTATAGTGATATTGATCAAGACATTAATAATCATGATATAACTTATGAAAATGCTCAAGCAAGAGAAAGAACAAAAATACTTATGGATATTGCAAATAAAGAAAATGCACTTGTTATAGGAACAGGTGACTTAAGTGAACTTGCTCTTGGATGGTGTACTTATAATGGAGATCATATGAGTATGTATTCTGTAAATTCTAGTATTCCAAAAACACTTGTAAAGTATTTAGTTAAATATATTGCTGATACTGATAAGAAAAATAAAAAAGTTTTGTATGATATTTTATCAACACCAATATCACCAGAATTATTACCCGCAGATGAAAAAGGTAATATTAAACAAATAACAGAAGATAAAATAGGACCATATATATTACATGATTTTTACTTATATCACTTTTTTAGATATGGTGCATCACCTAAAAAAATATATATGTTAGCGGTAAATACATTTGAAAATGAATATAGTAAAGAAGAAATATTAAAATGGTTAAAAGTATTTATAAAAAGATTTTTTACTCAACAATTTAAAAGAAGTTGTATGCCTGATGGTGTAAAAGTAGGAAGCATATCACTTTCACCAAGAGGTGATTTAAGGATGCCAAGTGATGCATCATATAATATATGGATTAAAGAATTAGAAGAAATTTAGGAGGTATTTAAAATGGAAGATTTAAAACTTATTGTACTTGACAATATAGAAGAATTAGGTAAAAAAATTGATAATAATTTAAAGAAAATATATAAAACAGATAAATCATTTATTGCTAATATAACAAGAGATAGATTTAGTAATGGTGAAGGAAAGATAAGAATAAATACTAATATAAAAGGTAAAAACGTTTATATAATTAGTGATATTGCAAATTATGATATAACTTATAAAATGTATGGATTTATTCATCATATGTCACCAGATGAACATTTTCAAGATATAAAAAGAGTAATATCTGCGCTTCAAGGTTACGCTAAAAAAACAGTGCTTATTATGCCACTTTTATATCAATCAAGACAAGATAAAAGAATAGAAAATGAATCATTAGATTGTGCACTTGCACTTCAAGAACTTGAAAGATTAGGTGTAAATAATATAATAACATTTGATGTACATAATATATGTGTTTCTAATGCTCTTTTAAATCTTTCATTTCAAAACTCTTATGCTTCTTTAGATATTTTAAACCAAATTAAAGCAAAAGAAGATATTAACAATTTTCTAGTTGTAAGTCCAGATATGGGAGGAATGACAAGAGCAAGAGCGTATGCTGATATTTTGAAATCTAATGTAGGAGTATTTTATAAAAGAAGAGACTTAAATAAAGTAGAAGATGGTAAAAATAAAATAGTTGAGCATACGTATTTAGGTGATGATGTAAAAAGTAAAAATATCATTATAGTTGATGATATGATAGCAAGTGGTTCATCAATAATAGAAACTATAAAACTTTTAAAAGAAAAAGGTGCAGGTAAGATATATTTAGCAGTAACATTTGCATTTTTCACAGAAGGAATAGAAGAATTTGATGATTGCTTTAATAAGGGGTTATTTGATAAATTATATACAACTAATTTATCTTATATACCATCAAAGATAAAGGATAAAGCTTGGTTTGAAGAAGTTGATTTATCTAAAAAAATTGCAGAATTAATTAAAGAAAATAATTATAATTAAAAGGACAGATGTATATGAAAATAGGTATATTTGGAGGATCATTTAATCCACCACATAATATGCATAAAAATATTGCGTTAGATTTAATAAAAAATAAATATTTAGATAAGGTTATATATGTTCCAACAGGAAATAAATATAATAAAAAAGGATTAGCAAATCAAAATGATAGATATAATATGTTAAAGTTAATGATAGAGGGGTATGATAATTTAGATGTATCTAATTATGAATTTGGTAAATTAACTTTTACATATGAAACACTTAATCACTTTAAAAATATTTATAAAAATGATGAAATATATTTTATATGTGGTTCAGATAATTTAAAAGAAATAACAACTTGGGAAAATTATGATTATATATTAGATAATTTTAAGTTAATAGTAATAAGAAGAAATAATGATGACATTAATGAGATACTAAGTAAAATTAATAGTAAAAATATAGTGGTTTCTAATATTAATTCAGATAATATTTCTTCAAGCTATATTAGAAAAAATATAAATAATGAAAAAATATTAAAGATAATGGATGAAAATATAGTAAAATATATAATTGAAAATAATTTATATAAATGAAAAAGGGGTGATATGTAAATATGTATGGAACAATAATTGGTGATATAGTAGGTTCATATTACGAAGTATTAGAAATAAAAAATAAAAATAGATCATACGAAGATAGAATGAAAATAATGGATAGAAATGTTCCTTTATTTAATGAAAATTGTTCGTGCACAGATGATTCTATTTTAACAACCGCTATTGCGGATGCAATATTAAATGATGAATCTTATGAAAACAAGCTAAGAGAGTACGGTTTAAGAGAAATAAATTTAGGAAAAGATATATACGGAAGAAGTAGGTTTGGTAAAGGATTTGTTGAATGGTTAAAAAATGATTATATGGGTGAAAGTTTTGGAAATGGTTCTGCTATGCGAATATCTCCTATAGGATATTTATTTAATAGTATTGATGAAATAAAAAGTGAAAGTTTAAATGCAACTATTCCAAGTCATAACCATATTGAAAGTATAAAATCAAGTGAAGCTGTTGCATTATCAATATATTTATTAAGAAGAGGAATGGATAAAGATTCATTAAAGGAATATATAGAAAAACATTATTTTAGTTTAGAATATGATTTAGATGATTTAAGAAAAAATTATAAGTTTACAAGTAGGGCAATAGATTCTGTTCCACAAGCAATATTTTGTTTTTTAAACTCAAATGACTTCGAAGATGCTATTAGATTATCCATTTCAATCGGTGGAGATTCTGATACAATTGCATGCATTACAGGTGCTCTAGCTGAGAGTTATTATGGTATTGATGAAGAAATTATAGAGTGTGCGAAAACCTATATAAAGGATTATATGAAAGATGTTATAGATAAATTTTATAGTACAATTAATAATAAAAATAATATACTTGTAAAAAAAGAATATTAATTAAATTAAAAATTATTAAATATATGAAAAGAGGAGTATAATGAAAAAAGTAGTAGATAAATTAATAAAATTAAATAAAACTGTTTCAACAATGGAATCTTGTACAGGAGGTTTTATCGCAAGTTCAATAACAGATATTGAAGGCGCTAGTGATGTTTTAAAATTTAGTGCTGTAACATATTCAAATGAGTATAAAATTAAAATGGGTGTTAGTAAAGAAATAATTGATAAGTATTCTGTATATAGTATGGAAGTTGCAAGACAAATGGCTTATAATATAGCAGTATTTTCATCTAGTAATTATGGAATAGGTATTACAGGAAAGATTAATAGAATTGATAAAAATAATTTAAGAGGTGATGATAATAAAGTCTTTTATTGTATATATGATAAAGATAATGATATTTATTATGATTTTTATCTTAAATGTATAAGTGGTACAAGACATGAAAATAAAAAGTACATTGTTAATGATATAAAGGATAATTTTATAAATATAATGGAGGCTTTATGAATATTAAAAAAGTAAAAATATTTTCTAATAATAGTGAAAAATCACAAGAAATAAAAAAATTGCTTATTGATAAACTAAATAAAAATAATATTAATATTGTAGATAATGATTATGATTTAGGTATTGCGATTGGTGGAGATGGTTCTTTTTTAAGAATGATTAAAGAAAATAACTTTAATAGTGATATATATTATATTGGTATAAATGCAGGTACACTTGGTTTTGCTCAGGAAGTTTCTATAGATAATATAGATGAATTTATTGATAACTTGAATAATAATAATTTTATAGTTGAAGAATTAGGCATACAAGAAAATGATATATATACAAATGAATCTAATTCAAAATTTTATTCTCTAAATGAGATCGTTATTAGAGAAAAGGATTTAAATACACTAAAACTTAGTATATATGTTGATGAATCTTTACTTGAGAGTTTTGCAGGTGATGGAATACTTATTTCTACATCATTTGGTTCAACTGCATATAACCTAAGTTTTGGTGGAAGTATAGTATATAATACGTTTCATTCTATTCAATTAACTCCAATCGCACCATTAAATAATCGTAGTTATAGAAATCTTATTAATTCTGTAGTACTACCACAAAATAAAAAAATAACTGTTATTCCAAAAAATACAAAAGATGTTATAATAAGCGTTGATGGTGAAAATAGTATTTATACAGACGTTGTTAAAATAGAAACAGTTGTTAGAAATAAAACTATTAAATGCTTAAGAAATAAAAATTATAATTTTATAAAGAAAATTAATGAAAAATTTTTAAGATAGAAAAAGGTGTAAACATGCAAAATAGTGCTATAGATAGAGTATTAAAAAAAATACCATATTTAAGTGAAAGAAAATTTGGATTTCCAGAAATAGGTAATAGATTAGATAAGAAGGCATTTTCTCCGTATGTACAAGAAGTAAAAGATGCCTTTTGTATTTATGATGATATATTAAATAATTATTATGATAAAGATTTAGATATTAATATGACTAGTGGTAATCCAATGAATTATAAAACATTTCCACTTATACTAGATGAAATTAATAAATATTTGTCAGGTAATGATTTATATAAATATCCATACTCTGAGGGTGATGACAGGGTAAGAAAAATATTATTAGAGTATATTGAAAGACTAGGATTTATTAATAATGATGCTTATTCTTATGATGATATTGATGAAAAAGGTTTATCTATTAATAATTTAACTTTAACAGTATCTACATCGCATGCTTTTAATATTATTTTAGATATAATCGCAAATAAACATGATGTTATTCTTATGACAGCACCAAATTACGGATTATTTAGTTTTAAGCCTGAAAGATTAGATATTGATGTAGAAATAATTGAACTAAAAAGTGAAAATAATTATTTTATAGATCCAAATGATTTAGAGAATATTATTATAAAAACTAATAATAAATTAAAGGAAAAGTATAAAGATTTACCTTATACACCTAAAGTTGTAGCATTTGTTAATAGTAATCCTAATAATCCACTTGGGAATGTTATGGGAAAAAATGAATATGAATTATTACTAAATATAAGTAGTATTTGTCAAAAATATGGTTTATTTATTATAGATGATTTAATATATCGTGATATTTGTTTTGATAGTAATAATTTATCTTTACCAGTAGCTACAATACCGGGAATATTTAGAAATACGATATCTTTATTTGGGTTATCAAAGTCATATGGACTTGCTAGTTTAAGAGCAGGTTTTATAGTTGCGGATGAAGTTATTATTAGAGAAGTAATAAATCGTATATTTAGAGAAATGGATGCTATACCAGCTATAATAGGTGAAGCTTTATTAGGTGCATTTAAGAAAAATGATAAAGAATATAATGATTATTTTGTAAAGTTAAGAGAAGAGTATGAATACAATTTTAATTTGTTTAAAGCTTTAATAGATGGTATTAATACGTGTAATATAAAATATAAAAATAAAGTAAAAGAAGATGTAGCTAAGTATTGCTTTGATTATGATATAGAAAATGGAATTAATGATATAAGTATTAAGATTAATCCAAAAGCAGGTTTCTTTACTATTATTGATTTTACTAATTTGAAAGGAAAAAAATATAATGGAAAAGTAATAGAAACAGAAGAAGATTTATTAATATTTTTCTATAAGACAATACATTTACGTTTTTTAATAGGTAAGAGTTTTGCATGGCCTAATAAAAATGAACTTGTTGGTAGATTTACTTTTGCTAAGAATAAAGAAGAAATAATTAATTGTGCAGTCAAAATGAAAGAAGCAATTTCTAAGTTAGAATAGTGATTTTAAAAAAATGTTCCTTTATTTAATTGAATAAGAATTAGGAGTAATTTTAAGAAGGTGATAAATATGAGAGTTAAAAAATTTGTAAAGGAAGAATTAAATGATTGGAAAAAAATAGAATTAATTTGGTTATTTACTGCGTGTATTATTATAATGGTATTAAGTATTTATTGGAAGGATACAATAATTGGAATAATAAGTGCAACAACAGGTGTTGCTTGTGTAGTGTGTACTGGTAAAGGAAAATTGTCTTCATATATTTTTGGATTGATTAATTGTATTTTATATGCAATTATATCTTATAAGGCTAAATTATATGGTGAAACAATGTTAAATGTAGTTTATTATATTCCTATGCAATTTGTTGGATTTTATATCTGGAGTAAAAATATGAATAAAGAAACAAATGAAGTAAAAAAAAGACATATGAATTGTAAAAAAAGAATATTCTGGTTACTTATGATGATTGTTTTTACTGTCTTATATGGCTTGATATTAAAATATTTAAATGATGCAATGCCCTTTGTAGATAGTTTTACAACTATATCATCAGTAATAGCAATGATTATTTCAGTAGGAATGTATTCAGAACAATGGTGGATATGGATATTAGTAGATATATTTAGTGTATATATGTGGTGGACTAATTTTAGTGTTGGTAACGATAATATTGCAACATTACTGATGTGGATTGTTTATTTAACTAATGCAATGATTATGTGTATAAAATGGGAAAAAGAAGTGTTAAGCAAGGAGATTAAATAATGAAATATAAGATAGGTATGTATGGTGGAAGTTTTAATCCACTTCATCTAGGACATGTAAATGATATAATAGTTGCATCTAATCAATGTGAAAAATTGTATATTGTATTAAGTGTTACAAAAAATAAAGAAGAAATAGATCATAGAGAAAGATTTATGTGGTTGAAAAATATTACATCTGAAATGAAAAATGTAGAAGTGTTTGAAATTTTCGATGATAGCATTTCAAAAAATACATATAACTGGAAACAAGGAGTTCAGGATATAAAGAGATACATTAATAAAAAAATAGACGTTGTTTTTTCTGGAGATGATTATAAAGGAAGAAACGTATGGGAAAATTTGTACCCTGAAAGTGAAATTTATTATATTCGAAGAGATATTGTAAATATATCATCGACAAAAATAAGAGAAAATGTATATCAAAATTTTAATTATTTACCTAAATGCGTAAAGAAGTATTATACTAAGAAAGTATGCATAATAGGTACTGAAAGTTGTGGTAAAACAACTTTAGTAAGAAATTTAGCTAATGTTTTTAATACAACCTGTGTTCTTGAAGCTGGAAGGTATATTTGTGATGATGCAGGTGGTATTGATAATATGCAGCCATATCATTATTTTGAAATATTATTTAAACAAAAGCAGTTAGAAAAAGATGCATTAGAAAACGCTAATAAGGTTTTAATAATAGATACCGATTCATTAATTACTTTATATTATTATAAATTAGGATTTGAAAATACTGATGAATTTGACAACTCATTTGAAAAAATTGCAAATGGGATTTCAACCTTAAACAATTATGATTTATATATTTTCTTAGAACCAGATGTTAAATGGGTTCAAGATGGAACGAGAACTTATGGAGAATCCAATATAAGAAAAGAAAATAATAAAAAACTAAAAAAGATTTTTGATAAAAATAATATTAAATATATAACTATATCAGGTAATTATAATGATAGATATGAAAAATCAAAAGAAGAAATAGAAAAAATAATAGGAATATTGTAAATAAAAATTATTTAAAAAAAGTATCGTATTGTGATATAATCAAACTATAAAGAACAAAGTTTATACAAGAGGTGTTTTTATGAAAGAATATAAAAATGAAGAAGAATTTTTAAAAGATTATGATCCAAATAAGTTTGATAGATTATCATTAACTACTGATATATTAATATTTAGTGTTTCAGATGGTGTACAAGAAAATTATAGAAAATTAAATAGAAAATATTTTAGTGTTCTTTTAGTAAAGAGAGATAATTATCCATTTAAAGATAAGTGGTGTCTTCCAGGTGGATTTGTAAAAATAGATGAAGATATAGAAGATGCTGCTAAAAGAATATTAAAAGAAGAAGCAAATATTAGTGATATATATATAGAACAGTTATATACATATGGTAATCCAAAAAGAGATCCAAGAACAAGAGTTATATCAACATCTTATATGGCATTAATAGATAAAAATAAATTAAAATATGATATATCCAAAAATGCATCTTGGTTTAATGTAATTGTTTTAGAAGATGAAAAATTTATAGATGTTACTTTAGATAATGGTAATGAGACTATAAAATATAAAATTAAAAAAACATTAAAAGAAAAGACCACAGATAGATTTAAGTATGAAGTGGTTCAAAATGATAAACTTGCATTTGATCATGCACTTGTAATTACAAGTGGTATATCAAGATTAAAAAATAAAATAGAATATACAGATATTGTATTTAATATGATGCCAGAATATTTTACTTTGGGAGAACTTCAACAAGTTTACGAAGTAATATTAGGTAAAAAATTACTTGATCCAGCATTTAGAAGAATAATTGCGAATAAAGTAGAAAAAACAAACAAAATGAAAACAGGAGAGGGACATAGGCCTTCCGCACTTTTTAGATATAAGAAATAGAAGATAAGGGGTATAAAATATGAATGAACCAAATTATAGAACAAAAGATTGTAGGACTTGTCAAAATATGAGTTGTAGAGTAGAACAACATGAAAAACCTATTAAAAACTGTATTGCGTATATATATCATGATAGCAATGAAGAAAAGATAAAAACATTAAAAAAATTAAGTGTTGACACACGCAAAAAAAAATACTAAAATGGTATTGTAAATTGTTGATGAAAGACTAGTAGTAAGTATTTTATTTAATAGAGAGCTAATGGATGGTGTAAATTAGTAATAAAAACTTATGAATCTACTTTCTAGACCGGTTAATAGCCGGCGGGAATATAAACCGTTATCTAAATTAAGTAAAATAAAGGATGGTACCGTGCTTTTATGCACTCCTTAAGTACCATTCTTTTTTTATTAGAAAGAAAGGAAGAAAGAAATATGTTAGATATTAAGTTTGTAAGAGAAAATCCTGAAAAGGTAAAAGAAAATATTAAGAAAAAATTTCAAGATAAGAAATTAGGCCTTGTTGATGAAGTTATTGCTTTAGATTCTGAATATAGAGAAGTAAAAGTAAAAGCAGATAACTATAGAAAAGACCGTAATGAAATAAGTGATAAAATTGGTAATCTTATGAGAGAAGGAAAAAAAGAAGAAGGTTTATCACTAAAAGAACAAGTTGTTAAAATTAATGATGAATTAAAAGAATTAGAAGAAAGAGAAACAGTTTTAGAAAAAGATATAAAAGAAATAATGTATCAAATCCCTAATATGATTGCGGATGACGTTCCAATTGGTGAAAATGATACTAAAAATGTAGAACTTGAAAAGTTTGGTGAACCATTTGTTCCAGAATATGAAATACCATATCATGCAGATATAATGAAAAGTTTTAATGGACTTGATAAAGAAGCAGCAGCTAGAGTATCAGGTAATGGTTTTTACTATTTAATGGGAGATATTGCTCGTCTTCATTCAGCAGTTTTAGCATATGCTAGAGACTTTATGATTGATAAAGGATTCACATACTGTATTCCACCATTTATGATTAGAAGTGATGCGGTTAATGGTGTTATGTCTTTTGAAGAAAAAGAAGCAATGATGTATAAAATAGAAGGGGAAGATTTATATTTAATTGGTACTTCTGAACACTCTATGATTGCTAAATTTAAAGGTGAACTTTTAAAAGAAGAAAATCTTCCAATAACTATGACAAGTTATTCACCATGTTTTAGAAAAGAAGTTGGTGCTCATGGTATAGAAGAAAGAGGAGTATATAGAGTTCATCAATTTGAAAAACAAGAAATGATAGTTATTTGTAAACCAGAAGAAAGCAAAGATTGGTATGAAAAAATGTGGAAATATACAGTTGAATTATTTAGAAGTTTAGATATACCAGTTAGAACTTTAGAATGTTGTTCTGGTGATCTTGCTGATCTTAAATATAAGAGTGTTGATGTAGAAGCATGGAGTCCAAGACAAAAAACATATTTTGAAGTTGGATCTTGTTCAAACTTAACTGATGCTCAAGCAAGAAGACTTGGTATTCGTTATAAGAATGAAAATGGAGAAAAAGTATATGCACATACATTAAATAATACAGTACTTACTCCACCTAGAATGTTAATTGCTTTTCTAGAGAATAATTATAATGAAGATGGATCTATTAATATTCCAGTTGCTTTAAGACCTTATATGGGTGGAAAAGAAAAAATAGAAAAATAATATGGAAAAGTTAGTAGTAGAAATAAAAAATAATAATTATAAAAAGGTAATAAAGGAAACAAAAAAAATCTTAAATATATGCGATAATGAAAATAAAAAATTAGAGATAATAAATAATGGTAAATTAATAACAAAAGAGGATAATATAGAACTTTATAATATAATGCATGCGATAAATATAAAAGATAAGAGTAAAAGATATAGTTTTATATATGATACTGTTTGTGATTATATAGATAAAAAATATTTAGAATGTAATTATTGTGATTTTAAAGATGATATATGTGTATTTTTTAGAAATCATCCAAAGATAATGCATAAAGATGGCTGTTGCTATAGTGATGCAAGAGGTGGTTTATGTGAAAATTTAAAAAATCATAGATGTCAAATAAAATCAATATCTTGTAAATTATATTCTTGTGAGTATTTAAGAAACAAAAAAGTATACTTTAAAATAAAGGATATACCATTATTAAAATATTTCTTTAATTTAAAACAAAAGTATATATTAAAGTATAGTTTCTTTAAACCAAAAAGTTATGTTATGTATAAACTTATGGAAAATTGATAGAAATATCAATTTTTTTCTTTAAAATATGTTAAAATTTATATGAGGTTGTAATTATGAAAAAAAGAGAAGTAAAAAGAAATATAGAAAATAAGGTTTTAAAATTAGAATTAACAAATGAAACAATAGATGATATATATGAATCATTACCTAAAATAATAAAAGTATGTAATAAAAAATATATGATAGATCTTATTTATAATAATGAAAAAATAGATATAGATTATATAACTAAAAATAATATAACAGACAAAAAATTAATAGATATAATAGAGACAGTTCATGCGATTAACTTAAAAGATATAAAAGAAAAATTTAACTATATATATGATACTGTATGTGCTAAATTAGATGAAAGAATAAAAACAAATTATTGTGAATTTAAAGATGATATATGTGTTAAATATAGAAGAAAAGGTAGTGATCATAAAAATGGTTGTTGTGAATGTAAAGGCAGAGGAAAGTGTAAGTATTTAATTGATAGTGTTTGTACTATGAAATCATGTATAGCTTGTAAGTTATTTACTTGTCATACTTTAAAAACTATGGGAATAACTCAAAGTATAAATGATTTTGTACTTACTAAATATTTCTTTACAAGTAAACAAAAGGATATATTACAGTTTAGTTATTGGACGCCAAAAGAAATTGTTATGGAAAAATTAATGAAGACTGTAAGGTAGGAATATAATTAAATTAAAAGGTGATACTATGGAAAATATAAAGTTAGTAGCAAGTAAATTAAATTTAAATGAAGAAGATTTATTTTGTTATGGAAATTATAAAGCAAAAATAGAAAACATAAATACTAATAAAAATGGTAAATTAATTTTAGTTACAAGTACAAATCCAACACCATATGGTGAGGGTAAAACAACTTTAAGTATTGGACTTTGCGATTCACTTAATAAACTTGGATATTTATCAGTGGCGGACTTAAGAGAACCATCACTTGGACCAGTTTTTGGAAGAAAAGGTGGCGCAGTAGGTGGTGGTAAAGCCATTATAGAGCCAAGCATGGATATTAATTTACACTTTAATGGTGATTTTCATGCTATAACAAGCGCTAATAATTTAATTTGTGCTGCAGTAGATAATCATATTTTTCAGGGTAATGAACTTAAAATAAATAAAGTATTAATTAAAAGATGTATAGATATGAATGATAGAATTTTAAGAGATAACTTTGTTATAACTCCAGCATCAGAAATAATGGCTATACTATGTTTATCAAAAGATATTAATGATTTAAAAGAAAGAATAGGTAATATTATAGTTGGGTTAACAAAAGATGAAAAAGAAATATATGTAAAAGATTTACATGTAGAAAATGCATGTACACTTCTTTTAAAAGATGCTATAAAACCAAATTTAGTACAGACTTTATATAATAATCCAGTAATAGTTCATGGTGGACCATTTGCCAATATTGCACATGGATGTTCTAGTTTAATAGGAACAAAATCTTCACTTAAGCTATCAGATTATACTATTACAGAAGCAGGTTTTGGATCTGATATGGGAGGAATTAAATTCTTTGATATAAAATCAAGAGTAGGAGATATATACCCAGATATAGTAGTAATAAATGTTACAATAAAAGCACTTAAATATAATGGTAATGATTCATTAGAAAGCGGTATAAAAAACTTAGAATACCATATAAAAAATATGCAAAAGTTCTGTGATAATGTAATAGTTGCATTAAATAAATTTGATGATGATTTAGATGAAGAAATAGAGTTTGTAAATAATTTTTGTAAAGATTTAAATGTAGAATTTAGTGTATGTGAAATGTATCAAAAAGGAATAGAAGGATGCATTACTTTAGCAGAAAAAATAGTATCAATGAACGAAAATAAAAAGAAATATTTCGTATATGATTTAGAAGATACTTTAGAAGAAAAAATATTTAAAATGTGTAAAATGTTTGGTGCGAGCAAAGTAGAATATACTAACGAAGCAAAAGAAAAATTAAATAAATTAAATAATACTAAAATGATGATATGTGTTTGTAAAACACCAATGTCTATAACAGATGATAAATTAAATTTAGGTTATCCAAAAGATTTTAAAATGATAGTAACAGATATAAAAGTATATAATGGCGCAGGTTTCATTGTTGTATATATGGAAAATGTTCTTTTAATGCCAGGTATGCCTAAAAATCCTAATTATTTAATTATGAAATAAATTAGTATAGCTTATTGAATTATGATAATATATATGTTATCATAATTTTGAGGTGATACGATGAGTAAAAAATTTTATGAAAAGTATTATGATAGTTTTCTAGGATTAGAGGATGTTCCTTCTGAATATGCATTAACTAAAGAAGAAGTTACTTATTATGTTTCTGAAAATTTTGAAAAATTTGGAGATGTTCAAAAAGGTGATATAGTTTTTGTAAAAAAATTTATTTATGCAAATGGAGAAATAGGTAAAAATAATTTATTTGTAATATTAGACAATAATCGTTATATGCCCATTGAATACTTTGGTATGATTATATCTTCAAATATAAAAAAGGAAAAATATAAATATAATATTAAAATTAATAAAGATAAAGAAAATAATTTATATAAAAATAGTATTGTAAAAACTGATCATATATATAAATTAAATAAAAATGATATATTAAAAAAAGTTGGAAGAATTGATTTTGATATGATAAAGTTATTTGAAAGTAAATATGAGGAGTATAGTAATGAAAAAAGTTTTGCTAGATGATTATGTAAATAATGAAAAGAATTTATTCGATTTAGAGTATGATTTTATAGAAAAATTATCAAAAATAAGAAAAGAAAAAGGAATATCACAAAGAGAATTATGTAAAGTGATTAATATGAAACAACCTTATTTAGTAAAGATAGAAAAAAGAGAAATATCACCAAGCTTAAATACAATTTTAAAAATAATAAATGCACTAAATTTAAGTTTAAACGTTGTTGAAAAAGGAAGTCATAAATGATATAATATTTGAAGTTTGGAGGCGTTATAATGATTAAACAAGCACATATAAAACCATCATATGCAAATGCTAAAAAAAGAAGTAAAGAAGAAGTAAAAGTTTTAACAGATGCATATATAATGAATAATGAATTAAGTAAAATTGGAATAAATAAAAAGTACCATATTATTACATATGGTTGTCAAGCAAATGAAAGGGATTCAGAAACAATAAGTGCAATACTTGAAGATATGTCATTTACAAAAACTGATAATATGGAAGATGCTGATCTTATCTTATTAAATACATGTGCAATTAGAGAAAATGCTCATAACAAAGTATTTGGTATGCTAGGTAGAATTAAGCATTTAAAAGAGAGTAAACCAAATATAATTACTTGTTTATGTGGATGTATGGCTCAAGAAGAAGCAGTAGTAAATGAAATTGAAGAAAAATACAAATGGATGGATGTAGTATTTGGTACACATAATATTCATAATTTACCAAAACTTATAAGTGAAGCGATTGATGGTAATGAACTTGTAATTGAAGTATTTTCTAAAGAGGGTGATGTTGTTGAAAACTTACCTGTTAGAAGAGATAATAAATACAAAGCATATGTAAATATAATGTATGGATGTGACAAGTTCTGTACATATTGTATAGTTCCATATACAAGAGGAAAACAAAGAAGTAGAAAAGTAGAAGATATATTATGTGAAGTTAATAAACTTGTAAAAGACGGTTATAAAGAGGTAACACTTTTAGGACAAAATGTTAATGCATATGGAAAAGATTTAAAAGATGGAGTAACTTTTGATAAATTACTTGAAGAAGTTGCTAAAACAAATATTGAAAGAGTTAGATTTGTAACATCACATCCATGGGATTTTACAGATAAAATGATAAGAATAATAAGAGATTATAAAAATGTAATGCCTTATGTTCATTTACCAGTTCAATCAGGTAGTGATAAAATATTAAAATTAATGGGTAGACGTTATACTAAAGAAAGTTATTTAGAACTTGCACTTAAGATAAGAAAAATGATTCCAAATGTAAGTCTTACAACTGATATAATTGTAGGTTTCCCAGGCGAAACAGAAGAAGATTTTAATGAAACATTAGATGTAGTAGAAAAATGTAAATATGATAGTGCATTTACATTTATATATTCACCAAGAGAAAGTACACCAGCTGCTAAAATGAATGACCCAATTCCTTTAAGTGTAAAACAAGAAAGACTTCAAAGACTAAATGAAATAGTTAATAAATATGCACTTATTAATAATGAAAAATTAGTAGGACAAGTAGTACCTGTATTAATCGAAGGAAAATCAGAAAAAAAAGAAGGTTTATATTCAGGATATACAGATACAATGAAATTAACTAATGTAAAATGTGATAAAGAAGATATTGGTAAAATAATAAATGTAAAAATAACAGAAGCAAAAACTTGGAGTTTAAATGGAGAAAAAGAATAATGAATGACATACTAAAAAAAGTAGAAACTTTAAAAAAAATGATAATTGATTCTAAAGAATATAAAGATTTTATACTTTATAGAGATAATTTAGATTCCAATAAACAAATAAATGAAATTATATCAAAAATAAAAAATGTTCAAAAAATATTGATAAATAAGGAAGATAAAAACGAAGATACTACAGAAGAAGAAATAAAATTAAGATCTTTATATAGTGATCTTGATAATTATGACGAGTATAAAAAATATATAGAAAGTGCAAAAGTATTAAATGAAATGATAACAGGAATACAAAAAAAGTTTGAAGATTATTTTAATACACTTATTATGTAATAAGGAATATTTCTTCAAAATTAAGGAGGTTTTATATTGAAAGTTAGTATTATTGTTCCAGTATATAATGGAAAAAAATATATTAATAAATGTATAAATAGTATTTTAAAACAAACTCCTCCATTTAATGCAATTGAAGGACTTGGTGATACAGTTGCAAATAACATAGTTGAAGAAAGAGAAAAAGGTCCATTTATATCGATTGAGGAATTCCAGATAAGATGTAAAGTATCAGGTACTTTAATAGATAAAATGAAATTAATGGGTATATTTGGTGATATGCCTGAAACGAGTCAGCTTAGTTTATTTTAGAAAAAAATTGGATGATTAAGTCCAATTTTTTTGTGTTTATATAAAACCCATATCTATTTGGTATGCGATAATAATAAAAAGACTAACAATTAAATTGACATATTATTAAGATAGTGTTAATATATTTCAATGTTTTAAGGGGGGAGTTATTATGACAAAAGTTAGCGTTATTGTTCCAGTATATAATGGAAAAAAATATATTAATAAATGTATAAATAGTATTTTAAAACAAACATTTAAGGATATAGAAATAATTTTAGTAGATGATGGTTCAACAGATAACACATTAGATATATTAAAAGAATATGAAAAAAGATTTTCAAATATTAAAGTAATAACAAGTTCAAATCTTGGTGCTGGTGGTGCAAGAAATATAGGATTAGATGCATCTTGTGGTGAATATATATTATTTGTTGATGCAGATGATTTTTTAAGAGAAGATATGGTAGAAGTTTTATATAAAAATGCTATTTCTCATGATGCGGATATTGTAAGATGTGGAAACTGTACATATTTTGGAAATATAAGGTTAGGTTCATATTATTCAAGTTCATACAAAGAAGATAATAGAATAATAAATCCTAGAGAAGAAAAGGATTATGTGTTTGAAGAACTTCCAAATGTTTGGAATAAACTTATTAGACGAGATTTATTTTATGATATTAGATTTAGAGAACACTTAAAATGGGAAGATGGTCCAGTTATCAGACCAATAACAGCTAAAGCAAATAAAGTTGTATTTTTATATGATAAAATGTATATGTATAGAACAAATTTAAATAATACAACAATTAAAGATTTCTTTTATCCTACAGAAAGAGTTTTAGATGTATTTACTGGACTTGATGATTTAAGAGATAATTTTAAAAGGATAGGATTATACAGTGAATTTGAACAAATAATACATGATGATGCAGTGTTTGCTGCATTATTAAGAGTACAAAATGCAGGATTATGGTTTAAATTATCAAAAGAAGATAGAATAAGACTTACTAATGCACTTGTTAATATAATAGAAGTTAAATATGGTGATTGGAAAAATAACCCTCCATATTTAGATTATAAAAGTAGAGATAAATTTTTTAATGCAACTATGAGTTATATAGAAGATAAAGTTTTGGATTCTTCACTAAGACAAGAAAACAGTCTAGAAAAAATATATAGTAATGTTGATCATATATTTAAAAAACAGTAAATTATAACATCTGTTATTTTGTAAAATTATATTGTTTGCAAAAATAAAATATTGTGTTATAATATTTTTAGTTTAAAAGTTGTGATGAGGAAGTAGTAATATAATTAATATTTTTTAAAGAGAGTTAGCGTATGGTGAGAAGCTAATAAAATATATTATATGAATTCACCCTCTGAATGTATAATGAAAAGTTATAACGTTTATCTAGCGTTAATAGATTAAAGAGCATAGAAATATCTATGAAGTAAGGTGGTACCGCGTTTAATCGTCCTTACATCATAGATATTTTTTTTGGAGGTAAATATGAAAAAGAGGTTTATATTTGATCTTGATGGAACACTTCTTCATGGTGACTTTAATGTTGAAAGAGATTACTTTAAGAGTGTATTAAATAGCGAAGATTCCGAAAAATTTCTTTTGCTATATTTTGAAAAATTACTTGAATATGAAAGTATGCATGAAAAGTATGATTCAAAAATGTTAAGTAAATTTTTAACTGAGAAAACAGGTATAAATATTACAAGTGAAATAATAGATGGTTGGGTAAAAGTAAATGCCAAAATGAGTGATAAATTACTTGATGAAACTAAAAGTATGCTTGAATATTTAAAAAGTAAAGATAAAAGTTTAGTAGTACTTACAAATTGGTTTAAATATACACAAGAAGAAAGACTTAGAAATGCTGGAATATTAGAATTTTTTGATGGAGTATATGCAGGTGATTTAAATTTAAAGCCAAACAAAGAAAGTTATTTAAATGCATGTGGTAATTTTTGTATAGATGAATGTATAATGATAGGTGACACAATAGAAAAGGATGTACTTGGTCCAAATAAATTTGGAATAGATTCAATTTATTATAATCCTGAAAATAAGGAATATGATAAAAGTAAGATATTAAGTATAAATAGTTTTGATAAGATAAAGGAGATGTTTTAAAATGAATAAAGAAGAAAGAGTAAAAAATTTAAAAGAAGAAATTATAGAAAAATTAAAAGAAGTTACAACTTTAAAAGAATTAAATGATTTAAAGGTAGAATATTTAAGTAAAAAAGGACCTATTTCAGAACTTTCATCATTAATGAAAGAAATACCAAATGAAGAAAAGAAAGAATTTGGATCACTTTTAAATGATTTAAAAACATTTGTTAATAACTCATTTGATGAATTAAAAGAAAAATTAGAAGAAGAAGCATTAAATAAAAAATTAGAAGAAGAAAAAATAGATATCACTTTAAGTGGAACTTTTATTCCATCAGGAAGTCCATCAATAATAGAAAAGATAGTTGAAGAAACAGAAGAATTCTTTATAGGAATGGGATATGATGTTTTAGAAGGACCAGAAATAGAACTTGATAAATATAACTTTGAAATGCTTAATTTACCAAAGGATCATCCTGCTAGAGATGCACAAGATACATATTATTTAGAAGGTGAAAATATCTTACTTAGAAGTCAAACATCACCAGTTCAAGTAAGAACAATGTTGAAAGGAGAAGGTAAAACTCCAATTAGAATGATATGCCCTGGTAAAACATACAGAAGAGAAGATATAAATGCAACTCATGAACAAGAATTTACTCAAATTGAAGGACTTGTAATTGATAAAAATATATCACTTAGTGATTTAAAAGGAACATTTGATGCATTTATAAAAAATATGTTTGGAGAAGGAGTAGAAGCAAGATTTAGACCAAGTTATTATCCATTTACAGAACCATCAGTAGAAATGGATATGAGTTGTATATATTGTGATGGAAGTGGTTGCTCAATGTGTAAACCAAAAGGATGGATAACTATCTGTGGAGGAGGAATGGTTCATCCTAATGTATTAAAAGCATGTGGTTATGATCCAAATGAGTGGCAAGGATTTGCGTTTGGTATGGCTGCTGAAAGAATATCAATGCTTAAATATGGTATTACTGATATGAGAGTATGTCATGAAAATGATTTAAGAGAAACAAAAAATCTTGATAGAAAGGAGATTAGATAACTATGATAAGTATGAACTGGGTAAAAGATTATATTGATATAGAAAATGAGAATCTTGATGAACTAGCAGATAAAGTAACAAAAGCAGGTATAAATGTTGAACATGTAATATCTAATCATATTGATAATTTAGTTATAGGAAAAGTATTATCATGTATTCCTCATCCTGATTCAGATCATATGCATGTATGTATGGTAGATGTAGGAAAAGAAACTATTCAAATAGTATGTGGTGCGCCAAACGTAAAAGAAGGAATAAAAGTAATAGTGGCTCTTCCAGGAGCTACACTTCCAGGTAATTTTACTATTTCAAAAAGTAAAAAAAGAGGTGTTGACTCAAATGGTATGATATGTGCTTTATCAGAAATAGGATTAGAAGAAGATACGGAAGAAAACTATAAAAAAGGTATATATGTATTTGATGATAATGCACCTATTGGAGTAGATGCTTTAGAATATATGGGTGCATGCGACACTTTATATGATTTAGATATACATAAACACAAAAATAATGATTGCTTTTATCATATAGGATTTGCTTATGAAGTAGGAGCAATCTTAGGAAAAAAAGTAAACTTACCAGATGATAGTTACGAAGAAATAAGTGATTCAGTTAAAAATCATTTTAACTTAAAAGTAGATACAGAAAATTGTACATATTATAAAGCTAAAATGGTAACAGATTTAAAAATAGGTGAATCTCCTAAATTTATTCAAAATAGATTAATATCCGCAGGTATGAGACCAATAAATAATATAGTTGATATTTCAAACTATGTAATGCTTGAATATGGTCAACCACTTCATTTCTTTGACAAAAATAAACTAGGTAATGAAATACTTGTTAGAATGGCAAATGATAATGAAGAAGTAGTAACTTTAGATAAAAAAGAAAGAACATTAAGTTCTGATGATATTGTAATAACAGATGGAAAAAGAGTAGTCGCAGTTGCGGGAGTAATGGGCGCACTTAATACTGATGTTGATGAAAATACAAAAGAAGTATTAATAGAAAGTGCTATATTTAATCCTACTAATATAAGAAAAACAGAAAAAAGATTAAATCTAAGAAGTGAAGCATCTATGAGATATGAAAAAGGATTAAATTATGAATATACTATAAAAGCACTAGATAGAGCGTGTCATTTACTTGAAAAATATGCAGGTGGTAAAGTATTAAGTGATTATGTACTTTATGATAATGAAGATAAAACAGAGAAAAAAATAACATTTAAAACAGAAAAGGTAAATTCATTACTTGGTATTACACTTACTGATAAGGATATTGAAGATCAATTAGATAAATTAGATTTTAAATATACTTTAGATGGTGATACTTTTGAAGTAACTATTCCAAGAAGAAGATTAGATATAGAAAATAATGTTAATGATATAGTTGAAGAAATTGGTAGACTATATGGATACCACAATTTAAAAAATACACTTCCAGTATTACCTACAAAAGAAGGAAAATATGAAGAAGTAATAGCATTTAGAAAAAATATCAGCAAAAGAATGAGAAGTTTAGGATTAAATGAAGTTAGAACTTATACTTTAGTTGATAAAAAAACATCTGATTTGTTCTCTAAAGATAAAAAGGTAATAGAAGTACCAAATCCAATGAGTCAAGATAGATCAGTACTTAGAAAATCAATGATACCATCTTTAATAGATGTAATTAAATATAATAAATCTAGAGGACTTAAAGATATTAATATTTATGAAACAAGTAAAGTATTCTTTGATGATTTTAAAGAAGAAAATTATTTAGGTGTTGCATTATATGGAAATTATATAAGTGCATCTTGGAATAATTCAAAAATAAAAACTGATTTCTATGTAATAAAAGGTATTGTAGAAAATTTACTTGATTATTTAGGGCTTAAAAATAGATATTCATTTGTAATTAGTACTGAAGAAAATTTACATCCTGGAATAAGTGCAGATATTATTTTAGATAGACAAAAAGTTGGATTTATTGGAAGAGTTCATCCAAAACTAGAAAAAGATGAAATATATGTACTTGAATTATCAATAGATAAATTAAATGTAAAAACTAAACCAATTAAATTTAAACCAGCATCAAAATTACCAAGTATAACAAAAGATTTAGCATTTATTGTTGATAAAAATGTAACAAGTGAAGAAGTTGAAAAATTAATTAAAAAGTCAGGTTCAAGAATGCTTACTAATATTGAAGTATTTGATGTTTATACAGGTGAAAATGTTGATAAAGGTAAAAAATCAATCGCATATAAATTAACATTTACTGATATGGATAAGACATTAACTGATGAAGAAGTTATGAATGTATTTAATAAAATAATAGATGATGTAACTAGTAAAATGGATGCTAAACTTAGAAATATGTAAAAGTGCAAAATAAATTTGTACTTTTTATTTTGTGTAAATGCTAATAAAAAACGCTTGTGTGTAATACAAAAAAATGTTAGAATTAAGTATAGAGAGTAGGAGAATAGGAAAATATGAAGAAAAAAGGGTTTACATTAATAGAACTTTTAGCAGTAATAGTAATCTTAGCAATAATAACAGTAATAGCAGTACCAAAAATATTAAGTGTAATTGAAAAGAGTGAAGAACAATCATTTCTTGATAGTGCAAAATTAATAGAAAATGGAATAAAAACACAATTAGGTTCAAGTGATATGATAGGAGAAGATAGTTTTATTAAGGGTGAAGATAATTGCTATTTATTTGATTTTGAAAATAGGAATGATAATTATACTAAGTTAAAAGTAAAAAATAAGGAAAACTATATAGGAACGATAAAATATTGTGATAATAAATTTTTATACACAGAATTTGATAATGGAAAGTATATATTAGATACAGATGAAAATGGAAATAAAAATATTACTAAAATAGGAAATGCAAAAAAGTATATAGTAGTATTTGATACAGATGGTGGGACAAAAATAAGTAATCAAAAAGTAGAAAAAGGAAAAACAGTTACAAAACCAAATGATCCTATCAAAGATGACTATGATTTTATAAAATGGACATTAGATGGAAAAGAATATAGTTTTACAGAAGAAGTTACAAAGAATATAACGTTAAAAGCTATATGGGAAAAACAAAAATTGTGTAAAAGAGCGACTACATTGCATACAGGAGAATGTACTGCATCAGATAGTACTAGATATTGTTCTGGTTCAGGATATACAAGTGGAAACAAAGGTACAACAATAACATATGGTAATTTAGGTACAAGTGGTATACTTGCTAGTGGTGATGCATTTGATTGTGATGTGAATGGTGATGGAACATATAATTCAGAAACAGAAAGATTTTATTATGTAAGTGATTATTATAATACAAATACAAAAGCATTCGAGAGTGATACTGCAGTATTGATTTATTATACTAATGTTAATAAAGGCGAACCTTCTACAGAAGCAACTATTGCATATGATTCATCCGGAAAAAACAATAATGGTCCAGTAACTGTAATAGAAGATTTACCAACAACAAGTCAGTGGAGTAATGTAAAATTAAAAAATGATAAAAGAAGAATATTAACTATGTCAGGGGAAACTAGTACTGAAGCAGGTGAATTACCAAGCAATTTTAGCTATTCTGGAAAAGCAGCAAGACTTATAACGGCTCAAGAAATAAATAGTGGATGTAATATAACTTTAGGAAATAGAGTCCCTGGAGAGATAGATACATGTAATTATTTAATGGAACATACTACATATGAAGATGACATACCTAATAGAGGAACTTGGATTGAATCACCGTATAGTAATTCTTCCCAAACTTTTCATGTAAATGGTTATAGAAGATATGTTGATGTTGAATCTGCATCAAATACAGGATATGCTGGGGCTAGACCAGTAATAGATGTAGCAAAATCTAATATTTCATATTAAAAAATACTACTTTAGATTAGATTTAATCTTTTCTAAAATAGTATTTTTTTCGTTATCATTTGAATTTTCCCAAACTAACATAAAGAATATTCCAAGACCTGGAAGAGTATCTTCATTGTATTCTTTTACACTTTCATCTATTGCAGTTTTTATAGTATTCACATCATCATCTTTAAAATTTTGAATAATATAATCTTTTATACTCATAAAATCAATCCTTTCAAAAATATTATGAGCATTTTTTTTATTTATATTCCCTTAAATTGTCAATAAAATAATCTTCTATATAATTTCTTTGTTTTATTAGTTGAAAATTTCTTTCACTATTTATAGGTTTAGGTAGTTTTCCTTCAATTAAATAATTATCTATATATGAAGGTATTATTTTTGAAAGATATGATATTGTAAATAAATTAAAAGTATATCTATCAATATATTCAATATTTCCATACGTTTCAAAGTACCTTTTTTGAAAATAGTTTTGTATATCAAATCCTAAATCACCAATTTTTATATTATCTAAATCACATAATTTTATGCCATTATTAAAAACAAGTATGTTATTTTCACTTATATCACCAACATATATTCCTTTTTTGTTAAATTTTTCGATTTTTTCTTTATATTTTTTTAAAATTTCAACCTTTTTCTTTCTTTTATCAAAAAAACTAGCAGATTTACTATAATCTAACTCCATTATATATCCGACAAATTCCCCATTTTCATATACTAAAGCTATTGGTCTTACTTCATCAAAAAAAATAGGATCCTCGTTTATTATTTCTATTTTCTTTCTTTTGTTTTCTAGTACTTCTTTTGAAACATTTATTTGATGGTCAGAAAAGTTAATTTGCTTCTTAAAGAGTTTTAAACAATAATAATTAGATTCCTCTTTATAAACATAGGTTATACTTTCAATACCTTCTTTTAATTTTTTTATAATATTATTTTTGTTTAATTCTATAAATTTCAAGATATTCACCACTTTTTCAATATATTATTATACTTAAAAACAAAAATAAATCAAATATTTATGATATAATGTTTATAAGTAGGTGATGATATGAAAAAGGTTATATTAGTAGATGGTAATAACTTACTTTTTAGAAGTTATTTTGCAACTGCATATTCTGGAAATATTATGAGAAATAGTAAAGGTTTTCCAACAAATGGACTTTATGGTCTTGTTAATATGCTAAATAAAATTATTAATGAAGAAAAACCAGAATATATGTTAGTAGCGTTTGATAAAGGTAAAACATTTAGACATGAGAAATATTTAGATTATAAGGGTGGAAGAAATGAAACTCCGGATGATTTAAAAAAACAATTTGCTGTAGCTAAAGAACTTGTCCCACTAATGGGAATAAAATGTTTTGAAATAGACAATTATGAAGCAGATGATATTATTGGTACATATTCTAAAATGGCTCTTATAGATCCAGAATTTGAAACAACAATAGTAAGTAGTGATAAAGATTTATTACAACTTATTAATGAAGAAACAGAAGTAAAATTATTAAAACAAAAAGATTATATAAGAATGAATGAAGAAACCTTTATGGAAACATATGGAATAAAACCAATTAGAATGATAGATTTAAAAGGACTTATGGGTGATGCATCAGATAATATACCTGGTGTTAAAGGAATAGGAGAAAAAACTGCTTTAAAATTACTTCAAGAATATGATAGTTTAGAAAATGTATATGAAAACATTGATAATATAAAAGGCGCAACTAAACAAAAATTAATAGATGGAAAAGAATCTGCATTTATGAGTAAAGATATTGCAACTATTTATAATGAAGTACCTGTTACATATTCATTAGAAGAATTAAAATATGAAGGACCAAATGTAGATGAATTAAGAAAAATGTATAGTGATCTAGAATTTTATAGTTTCTTAAAAAATGATATAAAAAGTGCAAAAAAAGAAGATGAATTTACATATAAAATATTAAATAGTGTTGATGAATTATATTTAAAAGATAAAATAGCTATTTATATAGAAAATGATGGTTTGAATTATCATAATAGTAATTTGTATGGTGCAGGAATATATGACGGAGAAAATGCTTATTATATTACTGCAGATTTATTAAAAGAAAATCCAAATATATTAGATAAATATGAAAAATATACTTATGATTTGAAAAAAACAATAGTGTCTTTAAATAAATATAATATCAAGTTTGATAATTGTTCTTTTGATACTATGGTAGCAGGTTATATATTAAATTATAATGTAAAAGATGATATATCTTATATGGCAAATACTTTTGATTATAACATTCCAACTATAGAAAATATAATAAAAAATAAAGATAAAACTATAGATACTTTAGCGACTATTACAACTATGAAGGCTAAGTTTATATTTGATACAAAAAACACTTTAGAAACAAAATTAAAAGATGATGATCAATATCATTTATTTAGTGATATTGAAATGAAGTTATCATATGTACTTGCAGATATGGAAATAACTGGTGTTAGAGTAGATAAGGATGTTCTTGATAATATAGGTAAAGATATAAAAGAAAAAATAGATTTATTAACTTCAAAAATATATGAAAGTGCAGGAGAAGAATTTAATATTCAGTCGCCTAAACAATTAGGAAGTATATTATTTGAAAAACTAGAAATTCCATATCCAAAAAAGAAAAAAGAATCATATTCAACCGCAAGAGAAATATTAGATAAAATAAAAGATTATCATCCAATAGTTAATGATATTATTGAATATAGAACACTTACTAAAGTTTATAATACTTATGTTATTGGAATAGAAAATGCTATATCAGATGATAGTAAACTTCATACAATATATACTCAAACACTAACAAGAACAGGAAGATTATCTTCAATTGAACCTAATTTACAAAATATACCTATTAGATATGAAGAAGGTAAAGAAATAAGAAAAGCATTTGTTCCAGAAGCAGATTCAATATTTATGTCATTTGATTATTCGCAAATAGAACTTAGAATTTTTGCCCATATGTCTAATGAAAAAAATTTAATAGATGCATTTAATAATAACTTTGATATACATACTAAAACTGCGATGGATATTCACAATGTAGATAAAAGTGAAGTAACAAGTAATATGAGAAGGGAAGCTAAAGCTGTTAATTTTGGAATATTATATGGTATTAGTAGTTTTGGACTTGCGGAAGACTTAAATATAGATATTAAATCTGCAAAAAAATTTATGGATAAATATTTAGAAACATTCCCAGGTATTAAAGATTATACTAAGAAAGTCATAGAAGAAGCATATAAAAATGGTTATGTAAAAACTATAATGAATAGAAAAAGAATGGTTGATGAACTTAAAAATACTAATTACATGATAAGAAGCCAAGGTGAAAGAATGGCATTAAATACGCCAATTCAAGGATCAAGTGCGGATATATTAAAGAAAGCTATGATTGAAATTTATAATAAATTTAGTGAATTAAACCTTAAAAGTAAAATGATATTACAAGTTCATGATGAACTTATATTTAATGTATTAAAGAGTGAAGAAGAAAAAGTTAAAAAAATAGTAATAAATATTATGGAAAATACATATAAATTAAGTGTACCACTTAAGGTAGAAGTATCTAGTGGTAATAATTGGTACGAGGCAAAATAAAATGTAAAAATAGAGTAAACATGACTATTTTACTTATTCATAATGTTTTGTTTCATGATATAATTTAATTAAGAAAAAGAATAAAAAGTGTTACAATCCCTTATTTTATTTGACTTCTTACAAAAAATATGATATAATTTTCGAACCAAATGGGGGGGATAAAAATGAAAGGTAATTATATATTTGAATATTTAGATGAACCAAAGTTTAAGAAATGTGAACGTTCTGTAAAAAAATATAATATGTTTGCATTTAAACAACTTGTATTTAAGTTTTACCCTGAACTTAAAGAAGGTAATTTTCTTGGTACTAAAGTAAAGGAAGATAATGAAAAACATACAATTTCCTATGAACTTATTTTACCAACAGATGAATTATTTACAAAAGTTCATGGAGAACTTGTACTTCATTATGATGTTTATACAAATAAAAATATAGTACTATTAAATACAATAACACCAGAAGGTTTATTGTTAGAAGGCCATAGTACTGAACTTGGTGCATATAAAGGTGTTATGATAAGTAAAGCTAATGCTGAAAAAGATATGTTTAAAGTAAATTTATTAAATATGCTAAATAAATAGGATTTATTCCTATTTTTTTCTTGTATTTATATTTTTTTCATCATATAATTATAAAAAGGAGGTATATAAAATATTAGTATGGAGTTTGGATGGTTAATAATTATTTTAGTATTTTTAATAATAGAAGGAATGACTACTAATTTAGTAACTATTTGGTTTGCATTTGGTGCATTATGTGCATTTATAAGTTCTTATTTTACTAATAGTATAATAATTGAACTAATAGTATTTATAATATTTACTATATTATCTTTAATATTTACAAAACCAATACTAGATAAGTATATAAAAAAAGATACTATAAAAACCAATATAGATATGATTATAGGAAAAACAGGTATTGTTACGGAAGATATTACACCACTTAAATGTGGTAGAGTAAAATTACAAGGCAAAAGCTTTATGGCTATATCAGATAAAGAAATAAAGAAAGATAAAAATGTTGAAGTTCTCAAAATAGAGGGCGTAAAAGTTATAGTTAAAGAAAAGGAGAGATAATATGATTTGGATAATTATTTTAGCTATATTTATTTTACTTATTATTGTAAAAAATATAAAGATTGTACCACAATCAAAAACATATGTTATAGAAAGACTTGGAAGTTACCATTCAACATGGCAAACAGGGTTACATATAAAAATTCCATTTATTGATAGAATATCAAATAATGTATCATTAAAAGAAAAAGTAAGAGATTTTGCACCACAACCAGTTATTACAAAAGATAATGTTACTATGCAAATTGATACAGTTGTTTATTTTCAAATAACTGATCCTAAGTTATTTACTTATGGTGTTGAAAATCCTATAAGTGCAATAGAAAATTTAACTGCTACAACTCTTAGAAATATTATTGGTGAATTAGAACTTGATGAAACATTAACTTCTAGAGATTTAATTAATGGTAAGATGTGTGTTATTTTAGATGAAGCAACTGATCCATGGGGAATAAAAATTAATCGTATTGAAGTTAAAAATATAATTCCTCCAAAAGATATACAAGAAGCAATGGAAAAACAAATGCGTGCTGAAAGAGAAAGAAGAGAAGCTATTCTTAGAGCTGAAGGAGAAAAGAAATCTAGTATATTAATTGCAGAGGGTGAGAAAGAAAGTGCAATTTTAAGAGCAGAAGCTCAAAAAGAATCTCAAATTAAACTTGCAGAAGGTGAAGCGGAAGCAATTTTAAAAGTTCAAGAAGCAACAGCTGCTGGTTTGAAATTGTTAAAAGAAGCAAAGGCAGATAAGGCTGTACTTGCATTAAAATCATATGAAGCATTTGAAAAGGTTGCAGACGGAAAATCAACAAAAATTATTATTCCATCTGACATTCAAAATATGGCTGGAATGCTTGCATCAGCTTCAGAAATAATAAAAAAAGATGAATAATTGTAAAAAAACTTCAATTTGAAGTTTTTTTATTTTGTTTTACATGGTATAATAACTTTAAAAGGTAGGTAATATTATGAATTTTTTTAGAGAAAATATTTTAAAAATAGTTATAGTAATAATAGTTGTAGTAGTTGTAATAATTGTTAGTACAGTAATATTTTCAGGTAGAACTATAAGTAATACAAGTTATACTAATATGGAAGAAAATATGAAAAGAGCAGCAGTTAAGTATACTAATCAAAATCAAGGACTACTTCCAAAAAGTGAAGGAGAAATAAAAACAATAAAACTTGATACATTAGTAAATAATAAAAAGATAAAAGAGTTAAAAGCATTAGAAGATGAAAATATAACTTGTACAGGATATATATCAATATCTATGAAAGATAAAGATTATATTTATAAACCATATTTAAAATGTGGTAAATATTATGAGACTAAAACAATTGCAGATTATATAAAAGCAAATGAACCAGTAGTAACAAGCGATGATGGTTTATATGCTTATGGAGAAAAATTAGTATATAGAGGAGAAAATCCAAATAATTATGTTGCTTTAGGAGATAAAATATATAGAATAATGGAAGTAACAGAAGATGGAAATTTGAAATTAATTTCAACAGTTAGATATGATAATACAGTTACATGGGACGATAGATACAATAGTGAAACAAAAGAAAACTCTGGTATAAATAATTTTTCAAAAAGTAGATTGAAAGATTCTTTGAATTTAATATATAAGAGTAAATATTTTTCTAATGATGATAAGAAAATGATAGTAAAACATGATATATGTGTTGGAAAAAGATCAAAAAGCGATAGTTCTATAGATGGTGCAAGTGAATGTTCTGTTAAGGAAAAAGATCAATATGTTTCATTGATTCAAGTTAATGAGTATATGAGAGCTAGTATAGATGAAAATTGTAAATCTGCTAGTAATCCGGAATGTTCAAATTATAATTATTTAAGCAATATCTCTTATTTAGTTACTCAAACTGCTAATTTAGATAATTCATATGAAATGTATGCTATTAACTATGGTGAAGCTAGAGCAACTTATTCATCAGATTATTTTGAAGTTTATCCTGTTATATATTTAGATAAAGACGTACTTTATAAATCAGGTAATGGTACTAGTGAAACACCATATACTTTAAGATAGGAAAAAATTATGGATACACAAAGAAAAAATTATACATTATGTGTAAAAATATATGATCAAGAATTAGAATTATTAAAAGGAACCTTGGAAGAAATAGATGATTTTACTACTTATTTTTCAAGTAGTGATTCTATGTTTAGATTGTTATCATCAAATATTGATGTAAATAGAAATAATTATTCGTTTTATATAAGATCATCTAAAGGTAAAATATATGATGTTATATATCATAGCAAAAGAGGAATTTTATTAAAAGAAAATGAAAATATGTTAATAGATAAATTAAAACAAGTAAATAGACAAACTATGATAAAATTCCTAAAAGATAATACTGATGTAGTAAAGTATTCAAATAGTACTAATTCAAATGCAATACCACTAGTAAGAATATATAATAATATGTTAAGTGGTAATCTATATCATCTTTCTTTAGAAAATTATATTAAATCAGATTATAAAGCCCGTAGGACATTTGCAAGAGGGAAATATGATTTAATTGATTTTCTAGGTATGAAAAAAAAGCCAATTGATAAAGATAAAAAAGAGAAAATCGCGCGTTATGCAAAATGTACTCGTGATAAAATTTATGATATTTATGAAAGTGTACATGAACAAAAAGAAGAATATTTTGAACCAACTAATGAAAATATAGAAGATAGAGCTTTTAATATATTAAATAACTCAGAATTATCTACTGAAGAAAAACTTACGGAATTAGATATGATTTTTAATGATAATGAAAAATATTCAAATTTTGTTTCAAAATATGTTTATTCAAACGAGGAAAATAATGGAAAGACTTATAGATGAATTTATAGATTATCTTAAGAATGTAAGAAATTATTCTTCTCATACTTGTAAAAATTATTATAAAGATTTAATAGAATATGGGACATTTTTAAAAGTAGAAAATTTGGATTATAGTGATATGAATTATGACTTATCACTTAATTATTTGGTGTTTTTAAATAAAAGAAAAGATTCTAAGGCAACAATATCTAGAAAATTAAGTTCACTTAGATCCTTTTATAAATATTTAGTAAAAAACGAAAAAGTTAAAACAAATCCATTTTTATTAGTTTCATCACCAAAAAAAGAGAAAAGAATACCTAAGTTTATTAATTACAATGATATGGATGAAATATTTAATGTTCCGGATATTAATACTCCAATAGGTCTTAGAGATAGATTAATTTTAGAAATTTTATATTCATCTGGTATTCGTGTTTCGGAATTAGTTAATATAAAAATAAAAGATATAGATTTTAGTAATAGAACAATTTTAATACTAGGTAAAGGAAATAAGGAAAGAATGGTATCTTTTGATGAGTATGCACTTGATATTATGAATCTTTATATGAAAAACTCACGAAATACATTATTAGGAAGTATTTCTTCAGAATATTTAGTAGTAGGAAAAAAACAATCAAAATTAACAACAAGAAGAGTAGAGCAAATAGTTGATGATATCATAAAAAAAACTAGTTTAAAATTAAATGTAACACCACATATGTTTAGACATACATTTGCGACTCATTTACTTGATAATGGATGTGATTTACTTGCGGTTCAAGAATTACTTGGGCATGAATCACTTGCAACAACAGAAATATATACACATGTTAGTAATGAACATTTAAGAAATGTATATTTAAAGTGTCATCCGAGAAATAAAAAATAAGTGTAAAGAAGATATAAAAAAATATAATTTATATCTTTTTTTTGTTATACTATAAATAGGTGATAAAATATGAAATATGTATATTCTTTTAAAGAAGGAAATAAAGATATGAGAAATATCCTTGGAGGGAAAGGTGCAAATCTTTGTGAAATGGCTAAAATAGGTCTTCCTGTTCCAAATGGATTTATAGTAAGTACTGACGCATGTAATAATTATTATGAAAATAATAAAGAGTTAAATGATGAAATAATTAAAGAAATAAATGAAAAATTAGAAGAACTTGAAAAAAGTGCTGGTAAAAAATTAGGCGATAAAGAAAATCCTCTTTTAGTATCTGTTAGAAGTGGTGCTAGAGCATCTATGCCTGGAATGATGGATACAATATTAAACTTAGGTTTAAATGACGAAATAGTAGAAAGTTTTAGTGAAGAAAATAAAAGATTTATATATGATTCATATAGAAGATTTATACAAATGTTTTCTGATGTTGTTAAGGGATACGATAAAAGTAAATTTGAAAGAGTCTTAGATGAAATAAAAAAAGAAAAAGGTATTAAATTAGATATAGAATTTACAAAAGAAGATATGAAAGAAATAGTGCTTAAATTTAAAGATATCTATAAAGAAATATCAGGCGAAGAATTTCCACAAAACACTAGGTATCAATTAATAGAAGCAATAAAAGCCGTATTTAATTCTTGGAATAATGAAAGAGCAAATATATATAGACAAATGAATAATATTCCATATTCTTGGGGAACAGCAGTTAATGTTCAGCAAATGGTATATGGTAATTTAAATGAAAAATCTGGTAGTGGTGTAGCATTTTCAAGAAATCCAGCAACTGGTGAAAATGAATTATTTGGGGAATACCTAATTAATGCACAAGGGGAAGATATAGTTGCGGGAATTAGAACTCCAAATCCAATTAAAACCTTAGAAAAATATAATAAAGACTTATATGATGAATTTTATGGGTATGCAAAAAAATTAGAAGAACATTATAAAGATATGCAAGATATGGAATTTACAATAGAAGATGGTAAATTATATATACTTCAAACTAGAAATGGAAAAAGAACAGCAAAAGCAGCAGTTAAAATAGCAGTTGATCTTGTAAAAGAAGGTTTAATAACAAAAGAAGAGGCTCTTTTATCGGTAGATGCTAGTACACTTTCACAATTACTTCATAAATCATTTGATGAAGAAGATTTAAAAACAAAAACACCTATTGGAAAAGGTTTAGCAGCATCCCCTGGTGCAGGAGTAGGTAAAATATACTTTAATTCTAAAGATTTAAAAGATGAAGATTCTATTTTAGTTAGACTTGAAACATCGCCAGAAGATATTGAAGGCATGAAAAAAGCAAATGGTATATTAACAATTAGAGGTGGTATGACATCACATGCCGCAGTAGTCGCAAGACAAATGGGTGAATGTTGTGTAAGTGGTTTAAATGATGCATATGCATCGGAAAAAGAAAAAGTATTAAAAATTGGTGATAGTGTTTTAACTGAAGGAGACTATATTTCAATTGATGGAAATACTGGTAATGTATATAAAGGACAAATAAAAACAAAAGATGCCGTAATAGAAGGCGAATTTGAAGAATTTATGTCTTGGACAAATGAATATTCAAGAATAATTGTAAGAGCAAATGCTGATTCAGAAAAAGATGCATTAAATGCTAAAAGATTAGGGGCTAAAGGTATTGGACTATGTAGGACAGAGCATATGTTCTTTGAAAAAGAAAGAATATTTAACTTTAGAAGAATGATTTTATCAGAAACAAAAGAAGAAAGAGAAGAAGCATTAAGTAAAATTCTTCCATATCAACAATCAGACTTTGAAAAATTATTTACAGTAATGAATAATGAAAAAGTTGTTATTAGATATCTTGATCCACCATTACATGAATTCTTACCAAAAGAAGAAAGTGAAATAAAAGAACTTGCTGAAAGTCTTAATATATCACTAGAAGAAATTCATGATAGAATTAGTGAATTAAAAGAATTTAATCCAATGATGGGTCATAGAGGAGTAAGACTTGCTATCACATATCCTGAAATTGCAATTATGCAAACAAAAGCAGTTATAAATGCTGCTGTTAATGTTAAGAAAAATGGTATTAATCCAATAGTTGATATTATGATACCTTTAATAGGTGATGATGTTGAACTTAAATATGTAAAAAATATAATAAAAACAGAAGCAGATAAAATATTAAAGGAAAACAATATAGATATTGAATATAAAATAGGAACAATGATTGAGATTCCTCGTGCAATTATAATATCTGATTTACTAGGTAAAGAATGTGACTTCTTTAGTTATGGAACAAATGATTTAACACAGTTAACATTTGGCTTTTCAAGAGATGATTCTGGTAAATTCTTAAAAGATTATTATGATAAAAAAATATTTGAAAGTGATCCATTTAAATCAGTAGATGAAAAAGGTGTATTAAGACTTGTAAATATTTCAAAAGAAAAGGCAAGACTCGCTAACCCTAATATTGAACTTGGTGTATGTGGTGAACATGCTGGTGATCCAAAATCAATAGAAAACTTTGATAGAATTGGTCTTGATTATGTTTCTTGTTCAGCATTTAGAGTGCCAGGCGCAAGACTAGCGTCTGCGCAATCAAATATAAAAAATAATAAATAGATTATGAACTAAGATAGGAGTATCTTAGTTTTTTTGTTATAATAATAGTAGTCGATATTTATAATTGATTTTTAGGTGGGGTGTTTAATGTTTAATTGTATTGAAGGAGTAGAAAACAAAATTTTTCATGGAATAAATTTAAAATATTATTCTAATAAGTTAGAAGATTTAAAAATATTTGAAGAAATTATAAAATCTAGAAAAATTATGTCAAGAAATGATTTGATTAAAATGAGATATGAACATTTTGAATGTTTACCAAGAATTTATGAACAATGTGAAAATGAAATTTGTTTCGCAATGCATCCTAAAAATAAAAATTTTAGTTTGGTTTATTGTAATGATGATTCATCATCTGCATTTTATGAGTACATAAGATTTAATATATCCTTTGTTTTTTTAGAAAGTATATTAAATAATGGATATAGTTTGCAAGATGGAGGTGAAATAAGAATTCCAACTTCATTAGATATAGATAAAGATTTAGTTGCTATTGGATGTTTTGATGAAATAGAATATTTATTAGAAAAAGTAAATAGAGGCAAAAGTAAAAATGTTATGTTTAGTGAACAATTAATAAAGTGTGAAGACATCCATAAATATATATCAGAAAAGAAAAAAAGAACTTATATTATAAAGAATTTATTAAAGAAATATGGTTATAATGTGCCAATAATAGATCCTCTTACTGGTAATATTATTGATAGTAATTATGAAAAAAATATAGAAGATGTAAAATTGTTGAAAAAAGTGTTAATTAAAAATATTTAAAATAATAAAAGTAGAATATTCACAGAAAACTTTGATAGAATTGGTCTTGATTATGTTTCTTGTTCAGCATTTAGAGTGCCAGGAGCAAGACTAGCATCTGCACAAGCCGCAATCAAATCTGGGGATAGAAAGTAATTTACTTAAAATACTGTAAATCCAATGATTATATAAAAAACTAAAAAAATGAATGTTTAAACATTCTTACTTCCAATTCTAAATTGAAGTAAAAATATTATTTTAAAGATTGAAATAGATACTTTTATCGCATATTTCAATCTTTTTTTGGTTGAAATTAAATAATATGCGACAAGAATTAGGAGGTAAGAAAAATGCAATTGTTGTATGTAAAACCTGAATTAAGGGATTTATCTCAAGGATCTAGAATAGCTTTTGTAAGAGAATTAAGACATTTATCACAAGATAAAATTTCAGAACACTTGGGATTAACTGGAGAATGCAAAAGAAGAACGATGACAAGATATGAGAAAGGAGATAGAAATCCAAAGGATGATAGAGTAAAAGATATTGCCAAATTTCTTAAAGTTAATTTTAATTCATTAAAGAAATATGATTATAAAAATCCTGAAGATTTAATTTATTTATTTTTTTGGCTTGAAGAGTATATTCCAAATTATAGATTAGATTTATCACAAGTCAAAAATATTAATAAGCCAGAGATTAAATTATTAATTAACTCATTACAAGAATGGAAAAAGCAAAAAATAAAAAGAGAAAAGCACGAAATATCTTATGAGGAATATTTAAACTGGAAATTAAATTATGAAATTAAAGGAGAAGATAGGTTATGAATGATAAATTAATTAAAGTTAATCTGAGCAAAATAGATAATTTTAAAGAACATCCATTTTTAGTAAATAATGATAGTTCGTTAATGGAATTGGTTAAAAGTATTAAAGAAAATGGATTATTGAATCCTATGGTAGTAAGAGAGAAAGAAAATGGAAGATATGAATTAATATCTGGTCATAGAAGAAAGAAAGCATTAGAAATTTTAGGAATACAAGAAATAGAAGTTGTATTAAAAGAACTCAATGATGATGAAGCTACAATATTTATGGTAGATTCTAATATATATAGAGAAAGAGTTTTACCTAGTGAAAAAACATTTGCTTATAAAATGAAAATGGATGCTATAAAACATCAAGGAAAATCTTTGGCTACTAAGTACCCCCCCAAAAAAGTTAAGAAGTTCCGAAGTTATGGCACAAAATAATTCAGATGGAGAAAAAACGATAAGAAACTATATAAGATTAACTTATTTAATACCTGAATTATTAAAACTTGTTGATGAAACAGTTTTAAAAACAAATAAAAACGGTCTTACTATGGGAATAAAGCCAGCTGTAGAGTTATCTTATTTAGGGTTTGCAGAACAAAAATTGGTATTAGGAGTTATTGAGTATTGTTTGGTAACACCAAGTCATGCTCAAGCAATTAAAATTAAAAAGATTGCAAAAGATAAAAAAATTGATTTTGACATATTAGAAGGAATATTAAATGAAAAGAAGGGGAATCAAAATGATAAAATATCCTTCAATAAAGAAAAGATAGAGAATGTTTTGCCACCTGAAATAAAGCAAAGAGATAAAAGATATGTGGAACAATATATAATAAATGCAATTATGAAATATAATAAATTAAATAAAAATGAAGAAGAAAATATAATTGTTCAAGATTTAATTTTTTAAGTTTAACTTATAAGTTAAACTTTTTCTTTGCATATTTATTCAAACTTAGACTTTTAGTATCAGATAAATAAAAAAGTAAAAAAAGATATATTTAATAATTGCTTTTTAATCTTTTTTGAATAATTTGGCTTTTTCGTTTCGTTTCATTTGTTA
>CAKPCA010000007.1 GCA_934141145.1 uncultured Bacilli bacterium | reverse complement strand
TTAAAAGAAATCTCGAAAGGAGATAAAATAATGAAAGAGGTATACAAAAAGTTAGAAGAGTTATCAGAAGATAAGGATTTAGCATTATTATATGATGAAAAAGAAAGAGAAGAAGAAAAAAGGAAAGAAGAATTAGAATATGCGAAAGAACTTGGATATACTTCTGGAATAAATAAAGGAATAGAGAATACTGCAAAAAATTTACTAGCAATGAAAATGTCAATAGAAGATATAGAAAAAGCAACTGGTTTATCAAAAGAAGAAATAAATAGTCTAAAATAAAAGGTCTTAATTTTTCAAATTAAGATCTTTTTCTTTTATTTCATAAAGTTCAGTCAATGTATCATTTATTTCTCTTACATTGAATATATTATATATAAATGAACATGGACAATTTATATTTTTTTTAAATTCTTCTTTATATTCATCTATATCCATATTTCCATCCGCAACTATTACTTCAACCTCATTACCATTGCTTTGCATCTTTTTTATATAGTTAATAATTTCTTTAATTTTATCTAACCTTAAGTTTTTATATACAAGAGCACCACTATCTAAATCTTTATAATGTACATCACCTAAAAATTGTTCTCCAAAAAATATTCTTTTACCATTCATATAATTTATCATTTTTCTAGCATGAAATAACATTACATTTTTATTTTCTGTCGCATCACAAAAACTAATAAATGCTAAATCATTGCCATTTAATTCTTTTATTTTTTCTATATTATTAATTAGATTTTTATAATCTTTTTCTTCTCCATTTATAAGTGTATCTTTTATACTTGTAACAAAAAGTAGTATTTTCATATATTTTCCTCCTTCATATACAATATATTCAAAAAAATGAAATGTTCGCTACATTATTTTAATAAATTTTGGTATAATAACGTGTGCAAGGAAGTGTATTATCTATGGATAAAATAATAATAAGAGGAGCAAGAGAAAATAATTTAAAAAATATAGATTTAGATTTACCAAAAAATAAATTAATTGTTATGACAGGTGTATCAGGTTCAGGAAAGTCATCACTTGCCTTTGATACAATATATGCAGAAGGTCAAAGAAGATATGTAGAAAGTCTTAGTAGTTACGCAAGACAATTTCTAGGTGCAAGTGAAAAACCAGATGTTGATTCTATAGAGGGATTAAGTCCTGCAATAAGTATAGATCAGAAAACAACAAATAGAAATCCAAGATCAACAGTAGGTACAGTAACAGAAATATATGATTATTTAAGACTTTTATTTGCAAGAGTAGGAGTGCCATATTGTCCAAATCATCACACTCCAATAACTAGTCAATCAATTGAAGAAATGGCTAATAAAGTAATGAACCTTGATGAAGGTACAAAAATAATGGTATTAAGTCCCATTGTAGAAGGAGAAAAAGGTACACATATTGATGTACTTGATAACCTTAGAAAAGAAGGATATGCTAGAGTAAAGATAAATGGTGAAGTACATGATTTAAATGATGAAATTACTTTAGAAAAGAATAAAAAAGATACTATTGAAGTAGTAGTTGATAGATTAATAATAAAAGATGGTATTAGAAGTAGATTATATGAATCTTTAGAAACAGCATCTAAATTATCAAAAGGTAAAGTTATAATAGATGTAATAGGTTCTGAAGAAATAATTTTAAGTGAGACATTTGCATGTCCACATTGTAATTATTCATTAAAAGAATTAGAACCAAGAATATTTTCATTTAATGCTCCATATGGCGCATGCCCATATTGTAAAGGATTAGGTTTCAAACAAAAAATGGATGTGGATTTAGTAATTCCAGATAAAACAAAATCACTTAATGAGGGTGCTATTTTACCATTTAAGAACATGGAAGACACTAATATATACATTCAAAAATTAGAAATATTCTGTAAAAAATATAAAATAAATATGGATACGCCAATATCAAAATTAAGCAAAAAAAACTTAGATTTAGTACTTTATGGTAGTGATGAATTAATTAGATTTAAATTTAAATCAAAAGGTGGAAACGAATACGATAAACTTGAAAATTATGAGGGTGTAGTGGGTCTTTTAGAAAGAAGATATAAAGAAACTAATTCATCATTTATTAGAGATTGGCTAGAAGGATATATGGTAGAACAAGAATGTGAATATTGCCATGGTGCAAGACTTAACAATAGTGTACTAAATATATTTATAAACAAGAAAAACATATATGATGTTTGTAACTTAAGTATTAAAAAAATGTATGATTTTATATGTGAACTAAAATTAACTAAAGAACAAGTAAAAATATCTGAAATGATTGTAAAAGATATAAAAGATAGATTATCATTTTTAATAAATGTAGGACTTGAATATCTAACATTAAACAGAAGTGCAGGAACTTTATCAGGAGGAGAAAGTCAAAGAATTAGACTTGCAACTCAAATAGGTTCAAGACTTACAGGTATACTTTATGTACTTGATGAGCCTTCAATAGGACTTCACCAAAGAGATAATCAAAGACTTATAAATTCAATGCTTGAAATGAGAGATTTAGGAAATACTTTAATAGTAGTAGAACATGATACAGATACAATGTTACAAGCAGATTACTTAGTAGATATAGGTCCACTTCAAGGTGCACAGGGCGGTTATGTAGTCGCAAAAGGAACTCCAGAAGAAGTTATGCAAAATCCTAATAGTATTACAGGTAGATTCTTAAGTGGAAAAGAGAAAATAGAAGTACCTAAATCAAGAAGAAAAGGTAATGGATTATATTTAGAAGTAGTAGGTGCAGAAGAAAATAATTTGAAAAAGATTAATGTAAAATTTCCACTTGGTAAATTTATATGTGTAACTGGTGTATCAGGAAGTGGGAAATCAACATTAGTTAATCAAATACTTTATAAAGTTATAAGAAATAATTTGTATAAGACTAAAGAAAAGCCAGGAAAACATAAAGCAATAAAAGGAATAGAAAATTTAGATAAGGTAGTAAATATATCTCAAGAACCAATAGGTAAAACACCAAGAAGTAATCCAGCTACATACACAGGTGTATTTGATGATATTAGGGATGTATTTGCAAGTACTAAAGAAGCAAAAATAAGAGGTTACGATAAAGGAAGATTTTCATTTAATGTAAAAGGTGGAAGATGTGAAGCATGTTCTGGTGATGGAGTTAAAAAGATAGAAATGCACTTTTTACCAGATGTATATGTTCCATGTGAAATTTGTCATGGTACTAGATATAATAGTGAAACACTTCAAATAAAATATAAAGGTAAGAATATTGATGATGTTCTTAAAATGACAGTAGAAGAAGCATTAGTATTTTTTGAAAATGTCCCAAAAGTAAAAGCTAAATTAGAAATAATGAGTGATGTAGGATTAGGATATATGCATCTTGGACAAAGTGCACCATCCCTTTCTGGTGGTGAAGCATCAAGAGTAAAACTTGCAAAAGAACTTCAAAAAAAGCCTACAGGTAAAAGCTTGTTTATATTAGATGAACCAACAACAGGACTTCATTCTTATGATATTAAAAAACTGCTTGATATATTAGATAGAATAGTAGATAATGGTGATACTGTTATAGTAATTGAACATAATCTAGATGTAATAAAAAGAGCAGATCATATAATTGATTTAGGACCAGAAGGCGGAGATGGTGGTGGAGAAGTAGTATTTACAGGAACTCCAGAAAAAATCATTAAAGAAGAAAGAAGTTATACTGGAAAATATTTAAAAGACGTGTTAAAAATGTAATTATTTTGATAATTGCATTTTTTTATAATGTATTATTTTGTAGATATATGGCACACCAGAAAAGATTGTACGAAAATCTTATAAATATAAAGAAAAAAATCTTTTTATTTTTAATTTATAGTGTTATAATTAATTAGGGAAAGGAAATGATATAATGAAGATTATTGTAAAGAACGATAAAGAAGTAAAATTAAACAAATTTATTGATTGGTTACTTTATATGGTTGGTTATACAATTGTTTTAACATTAGTAGATCAAATATTTAATTCATTTGATGTTGAAAATATATGGTATGGATTTATTGCAGTTTTACTTATATACATATTAAATAAAACTATAAAGCCATTAATAGTAAGATTAACAATTCCAATAACAGCATTAACTTTTGGACTATTTTATCCATTTATAAATTTATTTATATTAAAGCTTGTTGATTTTATTTTAGGTTCACATTTTCAAATATATGGTATTTGGAGTGGAATATTAATAGCGGTCGTAATTAGTATAATGAATTATATCATGGAAGAATTTATAATAAAACCAATAATAAGGAAGTGTGATAATGAATAGAGTAGCATTTAGTATATTTGGAATTAATATATATTTTTATTCTCTTTGTATATTATGTGGAATCATACTTGCATATTTTGTAATAACAAAAGAAGCAAAAAGACAAGGTATTAGAAAAGATAAAATAGTAGATTTAATGTTTTATTGCATTATTTTTGGAATAATAGGTGCCAGAATTTATTATTGTATATTTAATTTTGATTATTATATTAATAATATAACAGAAGTATTTGCAATATGGAATGGTGGTCTTGCAATACATGGTGGAATAATAGCTGGACTTTTAACTGCATTTATTTTTTGCAAGAAAAAGAATTTAAATTTTTTGCAAATTGTTGATATTGCAGTGCCAGGTGTAATTCTTGCACAAAGTTTTGGAAGATGGGGTAATTTCTTTAATGGAGAAGCTCATGGAGCAGTAACAACATTAGAAACATTAAGAAGTTTAAAAGTACCAGAATTTATAATAAATGGTATGAAAATAGATGATGTATATTATTATCCTACATTTTATTTTGAAAGTATTTGGTGCATAATTGGTTTTATAATTATGGTTATTTTAAGAAAAAATAAAAAAATAAAAACAGGATTCATAACTGGATTTTACTTTATATGGTATGGTATAGGTAGATTCTTTATAGAATCATCTAGAACAGATAGTTTGATGTTATTTAATATAAAAGTAGCACAGTTAGTTTCAATAATAGGAATAATAGTAGGAATAATATTTATTATTTACTCATTTAAAAGTAAAAAAGATATAAAGGAGGAATAATATGTTTGACTCTATAATAATAGGTGCGGGACCATCTGGTTTATCTGCGGCAATATATTTAAAAAATGCTAATAAAAATATATTAGTCATTGAAAAAAGTACACCAGGTGGAAAGATATTAAAGGCAAAAAAAATAAATAATTACTTAGGAATGGAAAATTTATCACCAGATGAAATAGCATATAACATGTATAAACAAGTAATAGATTTAGATGTTAAAATAAGCAGTGAAAAAGTATTAAAAATAGAAAAGTTAGAAGATAAAATAAAAGTAATTACAAATAAAAATGAATATTTTACTAAAACAATTTTACTTTCATGTGGAAGAATAGAAAAAGGACTTGATATAAATATAAATGATGATATTTTAGGTATAAGTTATTGCGCTACTTGTGATGGCTCTTTATATAAAAATAAAGTAGTAACAGTCATTGGCAACAACTTAGAATCAAAACAAGATACAATTTATTTAAGTTCTATTACAAAATCTATAAACTATATAAATTATTCTAAAGATGACATTACTTTTCCACAGGATAATATAAAAGTTTTTAATAATAAAAAAATAATAAATATAAATACTGTGGATAACAAAATAACTAGTATTGTATTAGATGATAATAATGTACTTGAAACAGATGGATTATTTATATTAAATGGTTATACACCTAATTCAGAGTTTATAAATAATTTAGATTTAAAATTAGATAATGGTTACATTGTTGTGGATAAAAATATGAAAACTAATATAGATGGCATATATGCATCTGGAGATATTATCAAAAAAGATTTGTATCAAATTGTAACAGCCGCATCAGAAGGCGCAGTCGCAGCAATTTCAATTATAAAAGATTTGAAGTAAGGAGGTAAATTTATGACTTTTTCGTATAAAATAAAAGAAGAAATATCAAAATTAGAATGTTCTAGACTAGAAAAAATATCAGAATTATCAGGAATTTTAAATACAACCGCAGATATAAAAATGTATTGCATTAGAATTCAAACAGAAAATATAAATGCCGCAAATAGAATATTTAAAACAGTAAAAGAACTATATGATGTAACTGCAAACATAACAATAAGAAAAAACTATAATTTTAAGAAAAATGAAATATATATAATAGAAATTAAAAGAAATGTATTAACAATAATAAAAGATTTAGGACTTATAAGGGAAGGTAAAATGGAATTATCTTTAGTCCCTAATGAATCTATTGTTTCAGATGAAGAGTTAAAAAGCGCATTTATAAGAGGATGTTTCTTAATATGTGGAAGTGTTAATGATCCAAAAACTTCCAGATATCATTTAGAATTTTTAATACAAAATGTAGAATTTGCTAACTTTTTATGTAATCTTTTAAATGAATATAATTTAAATGCAAAAGTATTAAGAAGAAAAAAAGGATATATGGTTTATATTAAAGAATCAGAAAAAATAAGCGATTTACTTAAATTAATTAAGGCATATGATGGAGTTATGTATTATGAAAATATAAGATCATATAGAGAAAAAATAAACATGACAAATAGACTTAATAACTGTGAACAAGCAAATACATTTAAGAGTATGAAATCTGCACAAGACCAAATAAAGGAAATAGAATATATAAAAGAAAAAGGTGCATATGATATATTAGACGAAAAAGTTAAAGAAGTTTGTGAATACAGATTAAAATATCCTGAAAGTTCATTAATGGAACTAAGTGAAATAATAAGTATTGAAACAAAAAATAAAATAACTAAATCATGTTTAAATCATAGACTTAGAAAAATAAAAGATTTAGCAACAACCCTAAGAAATAAACAATAATGTGAAAATATGTGTAAAAAATGTTATTTTACTTAAATTAACTTATAAGACTTCAAAGTCTTATTTTTTTATGATATAATTTTTTTAAGGTGGTACTATGAATAAAAAGGATTTTAGAACGTTAGATGAGCAACTTGCAATACTTAGAGCAAAAGGTTTAATAATTAATAATGAAGAATATGCTAAAGATGTATTACTTATGGAAAATTATTTCTTTTTGAATGGATATAGATATATATTTTTTAAATCTTCAAAAGAAAAAAAATTTATAAAAGGTACAACTTTTGAAGAATTATATCAAATGTTTTTATTTGATAGAAGTTTAAGAAATATATTGTTTAAAAATTTATTAATTGTAGAAAATAATATTAAGAGTATAATTAGTTATCAATTATCTAAAAAATATGGTTATAAAGAAAAAGATTATTTGAATCCATCTAATTTTACTACTGATAATAAGGAACAAAGAAGAGTTAATGATGTTTTAAATAAAATGAGAAGACAGATAAGGGTAAATGGTTCAAAACATACCGCAACTCTTCACTATATCAATAATTATGGATATATTCCTCTTTGGATTTTAGTTAAAGTATTATCATTTGGGTTAATAAATGAATTATATGGTATATTAAAACCAGAAGATCAACTAGCACTTTCAGAATATTATAATATTGATGTGGAAAACTTAGAGGTATATTTGGCATTACTTTCAAATTATAGAAATTTATGTGCACATGAAGATATTGTATATGACCACAGAAGTCAAAGAGAAATTAATGATACTGTGTATCATGAGAGATTAAATTTAAAAAAAGAAGATGGCATTTTTGTTCAAGGTAAAAATGATATTTTTGCACTTATAATAATATTAAAACAAGTATTAAAACCAGATAAATTTAATGAAATGTTAAACGAGATAAATGCAGAATTTATTAAATTTGATGAAAAAGTGAATATTATTTCACTTGATAAATTATATAATAAAATGGGGTTCCCAAAAAATTATATGGAGTTAATTAGTATAAATTAGGAGATGAATATAAATTGAAAGATAGAAAAAGAATATTAAAATATTTTTTAGCATATGTATTTACAATATTTAGTGCAATTTTAGCAGTAATGATATATTTAAATTATTTTCCATCATCAAAAGTAATAACAGAAAAGAAGACAGTAAATGAAACGAAATTAACTGAAACAGCTATAGAAGATGCAATAGATATAGTTTATGATTCTGTAGTAACAATCGAATCATATAAAAATAATAAAAATATAGGTTCTGGTTCAGGATTTATATATAAAAAAGATGCAAATAATGGTTATATATTAACTAATCATCATGTAATAGATGGTGCGGATAGAGTAGAAGCAATTTTAACTACAAACGAAGTTGTAGAAGTAAAAGTACTTGGGAGTGATTCTTATACAGATTTAGCAGTATTATCTATTTCAAAAGATAAAGTTACAAAAGTTGCTAATTTAGGAAATAGTGATAGTATAAAACTTGGAAGTACTGTATTTACTGTAGGAAGTCCAATGGGATCTGATTATAGCGGATCAATAACTAGAGGTATAATATCTGGTAAAGATAGGACTATAGAAAATGATAATATAGTTACAAAAGTAATTCAGACTGATGCTGCTATAAATCCTGGTAATAGTGGTGGACCACTTGTTAACTTAGCAGGTGAAGTAATAGGTATTACGTCTATGAAACTTGCAACAGAAGAAATAGAAGGAATGGGATTTGCAATACCAATAAATGAAGCAAAAGTATATGTTGAATATTTAGAAAAAGGTGAAGAAATATCAAGACCAGTAATGGGTGTATCACTTATAAATGTAAGCGATAGATATGCATTATACATGTATAATATAAGACTAAGTTCTGATATTACAAGTGGTGCAATTATATCAAGTGTTGAAAATAATTCTCCAGCAGAAAAAGCAGGATTAAAATCAGGTGATGTAATAACTAAATTTGATGATCATGATATAACAAATATTTCAAAACTTAGGTATTATTTATACCAATATAAAATTGGTGATAAAATAAAAGTAACTTATATAAGAGATGGTAAAACATTAGAAACAACAGTTACATTAACAAAATAATCAATTCTAAATGAATTGATTTTTGTTTACTAAAAATATAGACAATACTAAAAAAATATGATATAAATTTTATTGTATTAGAAAGGTAATAATTAATTATGAGTGAAAAATTAGTAAAGGCAATAATTGGTACATTTGGTGGACTAACAGGAGTAGCATTTGGTAAGGAATTATTAGTATTTATCATTTCTCTTTTACCAATATTAGAATTAAGAGGTGGACTTTTAGCAGCAGCATTACTTGGATTAGATCCAGTACAAAGTTATATAATAAGTATCATAGGAAATATTCTTCCAATACCATTTATATTATTATTAATAAATAAAATATTAGATGCTATGAGAAATAGTAAAAAATTAAAAAAAGTAGCAAACTGGCTTGATAAAAAAGTTAATAAGAAAAAAGGCCAAATAGAAAAATTTGGATATTTAGGATTAGTATTATTTGTAGGTATTCCTCTTCCAGGTACAGGTGCATGGACTGGTTCTTTAATAGCATCAGTACTTGAAATGGATAAAAAGAAATCATTTTTAGCAATATTTGCAGGTGTAATAATGGCAAGTATTATAATGATGATAGTATCATTTGGTCTTGTATCAAATATAGTTAAATAATTTATTTAGTTAACAATCATTTAATTGATTGTTTTTTTATTTTTTAAGGGAATTTAATACACTTATAGAGTATATAAATTATGAGGTGATTTTTTGAACTACTATAATGAAATAAAGAATGAACTATTAAATAATGAAATTATCAAAAAAGTAAAAAATTATTCAATTAATAGAAGTGATTTAACTACTTATTATAATGTAGGCAAGTTACTAAAAGAAGCAGGTAAACATTATGGAGAAGGAATAATAAAAGAATATTCTAAAAAGTTAAAAGATGATATTGGAAAAAAATATACAAAAAGTAGTCTTTATAATATGCTGAATTTTTATGAATTTACTAAAAATATAAAATTCCAGACACTGTCTGGAAAATTGACTTGGTCACATTATTGCGAACTATTATCTATAAATTCAATTGATAAAATAAATTATTATATTAAAATTTCGGAGAAACAAAACTTATCAGTAAGAGAATTAAGAATGAAAATAAAAAACAAAGAATATGAATTGGTATAAAGGAGGTATAAAATGAATTATTATAATGAAATAAAGAATGAACTATTAAATAATGAGATTATCAAAAAAGTAAAAAATTATTCAATTAATAGAAGTGATTTAACTACTTATTATAATGTAGGCAAGTTACTAAAAGAAGCGGGTAAACATTATGGAGAAGGAATAATAAAAGAATATTCTAAAAAACTTACAAATGAATTTGGTAAGGGATACACAATGACTAATTTAAAATATTTTAGACAATTTTATGTATTTTCAAAAAGTCACACAGTGTGTGACCAATTGACTTGGTCACATTATCGAACTTTGTTATCACTTTCTGATGAAAATACAATTGAGTATTACATTAAAATTTCGGAGGAACAAAACTTATCAGTAAGAGAATTAAGAACGAAAATAAAAAACAAAGAATATGAAAGATTGGATAAAAAAGCAAAAGAAAAATTAAAACAAAAGGAAGAATTAGAATTACCCGATTTAGTTAAAAATCCAATATTAATAAAGAATACAAGTTGTTATAATGAAACATCAGAAAAAGTACTTCAAAAACTAATATTAGAGGATATTTCAAATTTTCTAGAAGAATTAGGTGAAGGTTTTACATTCATAAAAAATGAATATAAAATAAAAATAGGTGATAGGTATAATTATATAGATTTATTACTATTTAATTATAGCTTTAATTGCTTTGTGGTTATAGAGTTAAAAATAACAGAATTAAAAAAAGAACATATAGGACAAATAGAATTTTATATGAATTATATAGATAAGAATTTGAAAACGATAAATCAAAATAAAACAATAGGGATAATAATAGTAAGAAAAAATAACAAATTTGTTATGGAATATGTGAGTGATAAAAGAATAATAGCAAGAGAATATGAATTGGTATAAAGAAGGTATAAAACGAATTATTATAATGTGGGTAAGTTACTAAAAGAAGTAGGTAAACACAATGGATAAGTGATAATAAAAGAATATTCTAAAATAAATAATTACATAGTTTCAATTATTTAAAACATACATATTATAAAATAAGGAGGTAAAATATGTATAATAATTGTAATGATGATTTTGATAAAATAAAAGAAAGAATAGAAAAAGAAAACAAGAAATGTAGAAAATGTTATATACAGGGTCCAACAGGACCAAAAGGAGAAATTGGACCTACTGGACCAAGGGGAGAAAATGGTTTTTCAACTGTTGATGTTGGAGAAACAAAAACTGGAGAAGCAAATACAAATGCAATGGTGGAAAATGTTGGCACAAATAAAAATGCTATCTTAAATTTTACAATTCCTAAAGGCGAATCTGGAGATAAAATTATTATTGGTAAAACGGAAACTTTAGATGCAAATGCAAGAGCAAGAGTTGAGGATACTTATGCTGAAAATGTACATACATTGGATTTTTATATACCACAAGGATTTGATGGAGTAAATGGCGAAATAGGACCAAAAGGAGAACAAGGTGAGCCAGGAATTAGCGAAAAAATTGAAGTTATTAATACAAAAACAGTTGACTCAGGTCAATTAGCAGAAGTTAAAGATGAATTTACAGATAATACTCATTATTTAACTTTTTTAATTCCTAAAGGGGAAAAGGGAGATATAGGGCCAAAAGGGGATATAGGACCTACCGGACCACAAGGCTTAGTTGGAACAGCTATACTTGATTCTTATGCAAGTTTATATGAAGATAATGGTAATTCATATATGTTAACAGCAAATACTCCTAATCAAGTAGAATTGAGTAAAAATTCACAAGTAAAAAATATTGATATATCTTTTACAAATACTGTAAAAGTGCAAAATACAGGTATATATAAAATTGATTATTTTTTTTCATCAGTTGCATCAGCGCAAAGTAATATATCTATAGAACTAAGAAAAGAAAATGTTACAATAAATGGAACAAAAATTACAAGAAAAGTAAATAATCAAGAATATGTATGGTTTAATGGAAGTATTATTGTAAGTCTAAATAAAGATGAAAAAGTAGACCTTGCAGTATCATCTACAACGAATGTAACACTTACTCCAGATGAAGATACTGTTTCTTATTTAAACATAATGCAAATCGGATAATTATGTTAGAAATAGAATGATTTCATTCTATTTTTGTGTATTTATTATAATATTATAATTTATGTAATAATATTCTACCTAAATTGATGACATTTCTTTTGTTTTATTGTATAATTATATTAATATAAAATAATGGAAGAGTAGTGTTTATGGAAAGATTTAATGAACTTAAAAATAGTTTAATTATTAAATTAGTTTTAACATTTTCGTTAATTCTTTTTAGTGTGCTACTAAATAAACCTATTGCATATGCTGCTGGGACTGAATTTGACTTTAATTATACTGGAGATTATCAAACTTTTATTGTTCCAAAAACTGGAGTTTATAAATTAGAAACATGGGGAGCACAAGGTGGACATAGAGGAAGTAATAATGGTGGTAAAGGTGGTTATACAAGTGGTAATGTATATTTAACAAGAGGAGACATATTATATGTTTATGTTGGTGGTAATGGTACAACAAACAAAGGATACAATGGTGGTGGATTATTACCAGATTTAAATATTTATGGTGGTGGTGCTACTGATATACGTTTAACAAGCGGTGCTTGGGATAGTGAAGAAGGCTTAAAAACAAGATTAATTGTATCTGGTGGTGGTGGATCAGTAGGTGCACGTTCTGGAGGAGATGGTGGTCTTTCTGGTGTATCTGCATCATCAGGTTATGGTTCTGGAGGAGGAGGCGCAACGATTGCCGCCGCAGGATCATATCGTGCAAGTTTTGGTAAAGGTGGAAATGGACTTCATGCAAGTGGCGGATATGGTGGTGCCGGTGGAGGAGGCTTCTTTGGTGGCGGAGGAGCTAATCCAGATAGCAGCGGTGATGATGATAAAGGCGGCGGCGGCGGATCTAGTTTCGCCTATAACGCACAATCAAAATCAAATTACTCTTCAATGAATATAGATGAAAAATATTATATGAACTCTATTAGTTATTCAACAGGAACAAATGCTGGTGATGGTAAAGCAAAAATAACATTACTTGAAATGAATGGAATAACAGATGTACAAATTAATAATGGTGATGTACCAGTTAATTTTTCATATGATAGATATGATTATGATTTTACAGTTAATAATGATGTAAAACAAATTAAATTTGATATAACTACAGAGGATGGATATACTCTTTCACAAAGTAATAAAGTAACTGATATGACAAATATCTTATCAGTAACAAATACAGTAACATTAACAGATAATACTACAGGACTTGTTCAAGTATATACTTTCAAAGTAAAAAAACATAATTATTACTTAAATGCTGGTGGTGGAACATCATATTACTACGACTATACTGGCGATTATCAAACATTCTATGCTTATAAATCAGGTGTGTATAAGTTAGAAACATGGGGAGCACAAGGTGGTGACCGTGGTGCTAGCAATGGCGGTAAAGGTGGTTATACCTCTGGTGAAATATATTTAAATAAAGGTGAAATACTTTATATCTATGTGGGCGGTAATGGTAACAATCATAATGGATATAATGGTGGTGGTTATATTCCTGAAACATGTTATAGTGATGCTACTTGTGTAAGACCAGTTAAAGCATTTGGCGGTGGAGCTACTGATATACGTTTAGTACCAGGTACTTGGGATAATACTGATGGATTAAATTCAAGAATTATGGTCGCAGGTGGTGGCGGATCTGTTGGCGCAACAGGAAATGCAGGTGGAGCTGGTGGCCTTACGGGTGGATCTTCATCAGGTTGTGGTACTGGAGGTGTTGGTGCTTCAATTACTTCTGCTGGATCACTTCGTGCAAGTTTTGGTAAAGGCGGTAATGGGTTAAACGCAAACGGGGGTTATGCAGGCTCTGGTGGAGGAGGCTTCTTCGGTGGTGGCGGAGCAAATCCAGATGGAAGTTCAGACGATGACCGTGGAGGCGGTGGAGGCTCTAGCTTTGCATGGAGTAATACTACTAAAACAAGTGTTCCATCAAGTTATAACGTGTCAGAAAAATACTTTATTAATGCAGCAACATATACATCAGGATCTAATTCTGGTGATGGTAAAGCAAAAATAACACTTATAAAATCAAACGGAATAACAGATATAAAAATTAATCGTGGTAATATACCAATAGATTTTAATTATGAAGTTCATGATTATTATCTAAATGTTGATAATGACATGACAAATGTAAGATTTAATGTAGCAACTGAAGAAGGTTATACAGTAAATCAAACAAATAAAATTGTAGATATGACAAATATAGTATCATTTACAAATACAATAACATTAACAGATGATACAACAGGTGTAGTAACAACTTATAACGTTACAATTAGAAAACAAAATAGTCATTTAGAAGAAGGATCAACATCTTCATATGGATACAGTTATACAGGTGATTATGAAAAATTCTATGTACCAGCAACTGGTATATATTCATTAGAAACATGGGGAGCTCAAGGAAGTGACCGTGGTGCTAAAAACGGTGGTAAAGGTGGTTACTCATATGCCGAAATGTACTTATCAAAAGGTGAAGTTTTATATGTACATGTTGGTGGAAGTGGTAATACAACAAACATAAATGGAACAGGTAAAGGCTATAATGGTGGTGGACAAGTATCAGGATACTATGCTGCAGGTGGTGTTTGGACTAAAACAAGCTTAGGCTATGGTGGAGGTGCATCTGACATTCGTTATGGTGGAGATTCTTTATACAACCGTGTAATTGTTGCTGGTGGTGGTGGATCTGTTGGTTCATCATCAAATTCCGGTGGTTACGGTGGTGGTCTAACTGGTGGAAATGCTATAGGTAGTTATGGTGCTGTTGGAACAGGTGGAACACAAACAAGTGGTGGTACAGGACAGAATGCAGGATCATTTGGCCAAGGTGGTAACAGTTATGGAGCAAATAGCGGTTACGGTGGTGCTGGAGGCGGCGGCTGGTATGGCGGCGGCGGCTCTGGTGTTGACAGTGGTGGTGATGATGACCGTTCAGGAGCCGGAGGTTCAGGATTTATATGGAGTGAATCATCTGCGTCAAATGTACCATCAGGATATTTAGTAACAGATAAAAGTTATTTATCAAATGGTCTACTTTATAGCGGTAATCAAACATTTAAATCACCAACAGGCGCAAATGAAACAGGTCACACAGGAGATGGATTTGTTAGAATCACACCAAAATTAATAAATGGTGTATCAAGTGTAACAATAAACGATGGTGATATTCCAGTTGAATTTGATTATTCAGTTTATGATTATGATTTATCAGTACTAGATAGTGTTAATTACATAAATGTAAGCTTTATACTAAATGAAGGATATTCAAAAGTAGAAAGTCAAAAGGGCGCATACTATTTTAAAGACGGTGAAAAAAAATATGTATATGCAGTTGATGTTATGAATGATATAACAGGACTTACAGTAACATATACATTTACATTCCATAAACAAAGTGATTATTTATTAGATGATGGTAATTATGGATACAAATATACAGGTTCATGGCAAAAATTTATTGCACCAACAACAGGAATTTATACATTAGAAGCATGGGGTGCACAAGGTGGACATAGAGGAAATAACAATGGAGGTAAAGGTGGTTATTCTACTGGACAAATCTTCCTAAATAGAGGACAAATACTTTATGTTTATGTTGGTGGTGATGGTAATAATCACAAAGGATATAATGGTGGTGGACTATTACCAGGAGCAAATATCTATGGAGGTGGTGCATCAGATATTAGATCTGGAGGCTATGCACTTAATAATCGTATTTTAGTCGCTGGTGGTGGAGGATCTGTTGGTTCATCATCAAATGCCGGTGGCTACGGTGGAGGTTTAACTGGTGGAAATGGTGCCGGAAGTTATGGTACTTTAGGAACAGGTGGAACACAAACGCAAGCAGGAACTGGTAACATATCTGGATCATTTGGTCAAGGTGGTAATGGTGTATACGCTAATAGCGGCTTTGGTGGCGCTGGAGGCGGCGGCTGGTATGGTGGCGGCGGTTCTGGCGTTGACGGTGGAGGCGATGATGACCGTTCCGGAGCTGGAGGTTCAGGATTTGTTTGGACTGAAAGTAATAAAACAATAGTACCAGAAGACTATTTACCAGGATCAAATGTTTACTTGACAGAGGCAAAAACAGTATCTGGAAATAGTGAAATGCCAACCCCAAAAGGAGAAAATGAAACAGGACATTCTGGTGATGGATATGTAAAAATATCATTCGCACTATCTTATGATTATCAAATAAAAGTAAGTGGTAACGTAAAAGTAGATAAAGAATTTGATTACGAAATAAAAGATTATACAGGAACATTAGATAGTAATGATTCATCACTTGTTACATTTACAGTAACAGATAGTGACTCAATTATTAATGTTACAGGTGATGGAACAAGAGAAATACATGTTGGAGACAACGATTTTGAAGTTGCTATAACATATGTAAATGGTGTTGTTGATATATTCACATATCATATACATCGTGAAGCAAATAATATAGATTATTTAAATAATATTTATTTAGATGGTAAATCTGTATCAGAATTCGGGAATACAACATTTAATAAAAATACATACGAATATAACTTAACACTTCCGTTTAATATGGATGAATATGACTTAACTGTAGATAAAGGATCAAGTGATCAAATAATTACAAACTTAGGTCATATATCAAATAAAAACAATAAATATACTATACCTATTTCAGTAACAAATGAAACAGGAACAAGTACAAAAATTTATAAATTAAATATTACTCTTCCACACTCTAGTAAAATGAAGAAATTAACATTAACTAGTGATGGAGGTACAAAACTTGAATATGATGTACCAATCGATGAAACAACTATGGACATTAATCTTGAAAGTCATATTGCCGCAGTACATGCAAGTACAGAACTATATGATATTGAAGCAAAATCAAATGTCTTAGGTGATGGATATATACAAGATGATGAATATACAATTACAATAACAGTAACAGAACCACATGTATCAAGTACAGTTTATACTATTAATATTAAAAGAATTACAGTAAGTGGTTATGAAAAAGATGTATCTTATACAGGAAGTTATCAAACGGTTGTTATACCTTATGATCATGAATATTTCTTACAAGCATGGGGTGCACAAGGTGGTAATAACGGTGGCCGTGGAGGTTACTCATACGGTACAGCATATTTAGAAAAAGGAACAATACTTTATGTTTATACTGGTGGATCTGGTCAAAATGGAGGATTTAACGGAGGCGGCGACTCAAGAGTTGGAAAAGGTGGAGGAGCCTCTGATATCCGTGTAGGAACTGACTCATTATATAGTAGAATTCTTGTAGCAGGTGGAGGCGGCGGCCATGGATCTGATGGCTGTGCATCTGGTGCTGTAGGAGGAGGACTTAAAGGTGGAGGTTCAGCTTCTAGTGGTTCATGTGGAACACAAGCAGGAGGAGGAACTCAAACTGAAGGAGGTTCTTACGGAATATATGGAAAAGTACTAGGTTCAGTAGGTAAATTTGGTGTTGGTGCATCTTCCTCATTCACTGGCGGAAGCTACTATGGTGGTGCCGGTGGTGGTGGATGGTACGGAGGAGGATCTGGATCTACTTCTGGTTGGTCAAACGGAGGTGGTGGAGGATCTGGATTCGTATATACAAAAGATACTGCATCAGTAATAGAAGGAAACTCTGATTGGCTTTTAGATAGTACTTATTACTTAACAAATGCAGGGACATTAAGCGGTAGTAATGACTTTATTGCGCCAAGTGGAGACAAAGAAGAAACAGGTCATCCTGGAAACGGTATGGTAAAAATATCAATACCATATCAAGAAAGTGAAAATAACTATTTAGATGGAATTATAGTAAATAAAGGAACATTAACTCCATCAGAATGGGATTATAATAAAGATACATATTATCTAGACCTTGCATCAGATGAGGTAGAGATAAATGTTGAAGGTGTACCAGCAGATGGTAAAGCAAGTGTAATAGGTAATGGTGATTATGTTATAGAAGGTGGAGAAACTAAAATAAATTTAGTTGTAACTGCTGAAAATGGAAGCACTAAAACATATACACTTGTAGTACATCGTGAATTAGATACAAATCCAATTCCAAATAGTATTGAGATAAACGGTTTAATAAAAACATACTGTGAAGAATATGAAGGAGCATGTAACTATACATTTAATAAAGATATTCATAATTATGAAGTAACTGTACCATATACAATTAGAGAAATTACTATGGTTGTAGATAAAGCACATTATTTCCAAACTACAAAAGGTGATGGAGTATATGCATTATCTGGTGGAAAAAATAATATAAAAGTAGAAGTTACTAGTGAAGACAAAAAAAATACTAGTAAATGGAACTATGAAATAACAAGAGATATGACTGGTAATGCTGACTTGAAATCATTAAAGGTAACAGATCCAGAAGTAGAAATTAATTATTCATACAATATTACTGATTACTATATAACAGTACCAAAAGATACTGAACATGTAACACTAGAAGCTATTCCAGATGATGAAAATGCAACTGTAAAAATAGAAAATCCAGAAACACTTGAATATGGTGACAATTTAATAACAATAACAGTAACCGCAGCAAATAAAAAAGTAAAAGAATATCATATTACAGTAAATAGATTACAAAGTAATAATGCATTCTTAAATAATTTTAAAGTTATAAATATAACAAATGATAAGAATGAAGAACTTTCTCTTACTCCTGAGTTTAATAAGATGAATTTATCTTATGAACTTGAAGTACCAAACGATGTTACTAAGTTAAGACTTGAAGGAGTTGCTGAAGATACAGAGTTCTCAAGCATTGAAGGCCTTGGTGATTTTGACATAAAGGTAGGCGCAAATACATTCAACATAGTAGTAACAGCGCAAGATAAAACATTCTTAACTTATAAATTAAATGTTAAGAGAAAAGCAAACTCAAATACATTACTTGATTCATTAACAGTTAAAGATCATAATTTTACTGAAAACTTTGAATCAAATAAATATTTATACTATATGTATGTAGATGGTAGTGCTGAAAGTCTTGATATTACAGCAGTACCATCAGCAGAAACTTCAACATACCAAATAATTGGTAATTATCAAAAATTAGTCGCAGGTAAAAACGAAATAACAGTTAGAGTAACTGCTGAAGATAAATCAACATGTGACTATAAAATAATTGTTTATAGAACAGGATATAGCGATAATAACTTAGAATCATTAACAGTAACAAATGGTTCAGAAAATTATATTCTATCTCCAAATTTTGATCCATTATACGACCAATATACATTAACTCTTCCAAATGATGTATCAAGTGTAACTTTAACAGCAGTCGCAAATGGACAAAAGAGAGCAAAGATAGGTAGTAGCGCTATATATGTTAAAAAAATTGATTTATTAAAAGAAAATCCAAGTAATAATGTAATAACAGTAACAGCAGAAGATGGTACTATCCATACTTATACTGTGGATATTACTCGTGAAATATCAAGCGATAATACCTTACAAAGTCTAGAAGTAAAAAATAATAAATTTACTCCAGATTTTGATAAAAATACATTAAATTATACTTTAACAACATATGATACAAGTCTTGATATTTTGGCAGTACCAACAAATAAATTTGCTAAAGTATCTATAAGTAATAATAGAAATAATCTAAAAGAAGGATTAAATACTATAACTATAGATGTAACTAGTGAAAACGGAAAAACAAAAACATATACACTAGATGTAACACTTTTATATGATAGTAATAACTATTTAAAAAGTTTAAATACTAGTGATGGATTAAACGAAGAATTTAATAAAGAAAAATTAGATTATACAGCAACAACTGAAAAAGATGAAATAACTATTACACCTTTAGCAGAAAGTACAAAAGCAATAGTAAAAATTACTAATTCAAAAAATGAAACAGTTTCAGGAACAACCTTAGTTAGCGCAGGAGAAAATATATTTAATATAACAGTAACTGCTCAAAATGGAGATGTTAGAACATATAAATTAAACGTAACTAAAGTACCATCAACTGATTCAAAACTATCTAGTTTAACAACAAATGAAGGATTAAATGAAACATTTGATCCAGAAAAATTAGATTATACATTAAATACTAAGAGTCATGAAATAACTATTCTTCCAGTAGTTCGTGATAAACATTCAAGTTATAAAATATTAGATAGTAATAATAATGAAATAACAGATGGTAAAGTAAAATTAGTAACAGGAGACAACAGATATTCTATAGTAGTAACTGCTGAAGATTTAAACACTACAACATATACTTTAACAGTTACAAGAACTAAAAATAATGTTGCGACAATAGAATCAGTAGGATTTGGTACTACACCAAAATTTGATAAAAATACATTTAATTATGATACAGTAACAGATGAAACTAGTTTAGACTTTAGTAATATGGTATTAACAGATCCATATTCTACATATGAAATAACTGGTAACTCTGATTTTACAAATGATAAAACAAGTACAGTAACAGTAAAAGTTAAATCAGAAGATGAAAAGGTAACAAATACATATACATTTAATGTAACAAAAGTAGTATCAACAGATTCATCACTAAAAGAATTTAAATTAGGTGATTATGAATTTGTACCAGAATTTAATAAAGATACGAAAGAATATGAAGTATTTGTACCAAAAACATTAACAGAAGAAATATTAAAAGTTAAAACAACAAAAAATACTGCGATTATAAAGAGTATTACAGTAAACTCAAATTCATTAACACTAACATCAGATCTTGAATATAACAGTAAAATTACTGGATTAAACCCAGCAAAAGGAGATACAATTACTGTAATAGTTGAAGCAGAAGATAAAACACAAAGCACATATACTTTAAAAGTAAGTAATGAAGATGAGATAAATAATTATTTATCCACATTAAATGTGTCTTGCGGAGAACTTACTCCAGCATTTAATAAAGATACAAATGAATATACAGTAATGACAACAAAAGATGTACCAGAATTTACAGTACTCGCAACACCTGAAGTAACAGAATCAACAGTAACTGGTAATGGAACATATTCATTTAATACAGATAAGAAAAAACAAGTAGTTGAAATAAAAGTAAAATCAAAACGTGGAAGTGAAAGAATTTATAAAGTAACCGTTAGAAGACCCGCATCAAATGAATCTAGACTAAATAATTTAACAGTTATAAATGGAGTAATGACTCCAAACTTCCAAAGTGAAACATATGAATATGATGTAACTGTTCCAAGTTTAATTACAGAATTAAATAAAGATTCATTTACTTATGAATTAATGGATGAAGATGCAAAAATCTCATTCCCAAGTATGAAATTAAATGTTAATGAAGTAAATAAATATGAAATAACAGTAACATCGGAAGATGAAACAAGTGTAACAAAATATATATTAAATGTAACAAAAGAGGCATCAAATAGTACAACTATCTCTAGTGTTCACGTAAATGCATTAGGCGAAGAATTAACTTGTGAAGTAAATCAAGATACTAAAACTTGCGAAATAACAATACCTGCAGATGCGACTAGTTTTGTAGTAAGTGCAGATATACCATATGGCGCAAGTATAAATCCAGAAAATAAAACAAGTTATAATATGGATATAACAGAAAAAGAAAAAGATATAACTTTAAATGTAACCGCAGAAAATAAAGTAAATACTGATTCTTATACACTAAAAATATTAAGAGAAAAATCAAATAATGCTTTCCTTAGTTCATTAGAAGTAAATTATACATCTGTTCCAAACTTTAAAAGTGATGTGTTATCATATGAAAAAACTGTAATAGGAACATTATCACAAGTATTTATAAGTGCAAGTACAAAAGATCCACGTGCTACTATTAAGACAGATCTATCAAATACATTTAAGTTAAATCCTGGAGATAATAATATAGATATTTTAGTAGAAGCAGAAGATGGTACTAAAAATACTTATACAGTAAATGTAATAAGAAGTACAAGTGAAGATGCAACACTAAAAAGCTTAAGTGTTAATGGTTATAAATTTAGTGAAAACTTTGATCCAGATGAAACAGAATATACTGTTTTATTCCCAAGAGATAAGACTGAACTAAATAAAACAGAAATATCATATGAATTATCAGATCCAATCGCAAGTATATCAATGGATAGTAAATTAAGTATTGATTATGATAAACAATATAATACATTTAATATAACAGTAACTGCGGGTGATGGAGTTACTAAAAAAACATATCATATAAATGTAAAACCAATTCCATCAACAAATAATGAAGTAGATCATATTGTGATTAATGGTGATGAAGTAAAAGATGTAGAAGGAACATTCACATATTCTATATTTGATACTGATACAGAAGCAACTTTATCAGAAATAGTACTTAAAAACGAATATGCAAGTATTTTTGTACTATTACCACAAAATATAAAAGCAGATGAAGACTTTACATTTATAGTAACCGCAGAGGATGGAAGCATAAAAACTTATACAGTTAAATTAATTCAAAATAAAACAAGAGAATTAAATTTACAAAATATTGAAGTTAACTTTAAAGAAGAAGATGATTGTGACGGAATATGTACATTAAATAAAACATTTGATGAAAATGTATTAGATTATGAAATATATATTCCAAATGAACTTGATTCTTTAGAAAGTTTAATAGTAACACCTAAAAATAATTTACAAAATGTTGTAATAAAAGGTAATGAAAACTTTGTAGTAGGTGAAAATATAGTAACAATTGTAGTAAGTAATTCATTAAGTGAAACAAAAGAATACAAATTACATGTTATTAAAGAAGCAAATTCAGATCCAAACTTACTTGGTATATCATTTAAAATACCAGAACAAGAAATAGAAGGATTTGATGAAAATACTACAGAATATAATGTTGAATTTACAGGACTTACAACAGGTAAATATGAACTAGAATATACTAAGAAATTTGATGGTCAAAGAGTTAAAAAGTCAGGAGCAACTGTACTTAATTATGGAAATAATAACATAATAGTAACAAGTAAATCAGAAAGTTGTTTTAGTTCAGTAAAAACAAGAAAAGGATGTAATGAAAAATCTTATGTAATTCATGCTTACAGAAATGAAGTATATAGTAACCTTTTATCAGCATTAACTATTTCAACAGGTAATGAAAGTGATTTACTTCAAACATTTAATAAATATAAATTTGATTATGTGCTAGAAGTAGATAGCGAGATAAGTAAAATAAAAGTAGAAGGTACAGCATTTGATTCTGAACACGCAAGCGTTGAAGGTAATGGTGAATATAACTTAAAATTAGGTGACAATGAAATTAAAATTACTGTTGTTCCTATAACAGGAGGAAAAAGAACATATACAATAAATGTTGTTAGAAGTTCAAGTGATAATGTTAACTTAAGTGATTTAAAAGTTGTAGGTCACACTATGACTCCAAACTTTAGTAAAACTACTCTTGATTATTATGTAAGCGTTGATAGTGATGTAAATTCATTAGACGTAAGATATACAAAAGAAGATCCTAATTCAAGTGTTGTTGTTTCAGGAAATGATAATTTAGTAACAGGTGAAAACGTTATTAGAGTAGTAGTATTATCTCAAGATAAAACAAGAGGTAAAACATATAAAATCCATGCATTTAAAGCTGCTAGTGATGAAAATAAACTTAATAATATTAAAGTTTCATCAAAAGAAAATGATACAGAAACTGAATATAACCTAGAACCTAAATTTGATCCAGAAAAAAATGAATATAATGTTAGTATTCCATCTAATATAAATATAGTTAATGTAGATGTAACTAAGAAAAATATTATGGAAACAGTAACAGGAATAGGTACTTATGCACTTAAATATGGAACTAATAAAGTAACAATTGTAGTAACAAGTGAAAGTGGAATAATTAATAATTATATTTTAAATATTAATAGAGAATATGAACTTGGTTTATCAGATTTAGTAGTAAAAGACTTAATGACAAATGATGAATTTAATCTTACTCCAGAATTTGAATCAAGCACTTTAGAATATAATGTAACTGTTCCATATGAAACAGAAGATGTATTTGTAGAAGGTACTTTAATAGAACCTGATTGTAATATAACAGGTCTTGGTGCTCATGCATTAAATACTGGAGAAAATACTGTAAATATTACGGTTTCATATAAAGATGAAGCAAGTAAAACTTATGTACTTAATATAACAAGAGAAAAAAATAACGATAATAATTTATTAGGTTTAAAAGTAGAAGAAGGAATTATTTCACCAGTATTTGATAAAGATACATTAAATTATGAAGTAACAATTCCATATGAATTTACAAGTGCAACAATTGATTATACATTAAGTGATCCAAATGCAAGTGTAGAAATAATTAATAATTCTGATTTTGAAGTTGGAATAAGTAAAGACGTAATAGTTAGAGTAACTGCTGAGAATGGTGATGTAAAAGATTACATAATTAAGGTAACAAGAGATAAAATGCCAGATGCAAGTAATTATTTAAGCTATATGGCTGTAGATAACTTTGAATTAGAACCTGAATTTACTAAGAAAAATTTAAATTATGAAGTAGATGTACCTAAAGATACAACAAATATAACACTCCATTTAAAAGCAGATGATCCAAGATATACAACTGTATCAATATATAAACTTGGTGAAAGTGCTATGACAGATATAGATGTTACACAAAAAGATCCATCTATAAATCTTGATATAACAAGTAAGGATACAACATTTGTAATTAGAGTAACAAATTATCAAGGTATAACTAGAAACTATCAATTACTTGTATATAGATTAGGTGATGATGAAGCAAGAATTAAGAATTTATCATTTAATCACGGTGAATTATCTCCAAAATTTGATAGAGATAAATTTGAATATACACTAGAAGTAGATAGAAGCATAAATGCTATAAAAGAAGATGTTATAATGCTTGCGGAAGATTCTACTTATACAATTATAGGAAATAAAAATTTAAAACCTGGAAATAATACAGTATTAATAAAGACTTTATCCGCAGATAAAACAACAAGTCTTACATATACAATTACTGTAACAAAGAAATTATCTAGTAATGCATATTTAAGTGATATAGTAACATATCCAGATAAAACATTCACATTTAATAAAGAAGACTATACATATAATATGTCTGTGCCAAAGAATGTTAATAGCGTTCAAATAATAGGTATTAGAGAAGACACTACATCAACAATTACAGGTAATGGAGTATATAATATTACAGGAAATGAATTAATGGTAAATTTAGTAGTAACCGCAGAAGATGGAACATCAAAAATATATACAGTAACATTTACAAAGGAAAAAGATGATAATGCTAATTTAGCAGAACTTATAATAGATAATGGTGAACTTGTACCAGAATTTAATCCTGATACTTTAGAATTTAATGTAAAAGTAGAAAATTACATAGATTCAATTAGAGTAACAGGAAAAGCAGAATCAGATTCAAGTACAGTAACTGGATTTGGAGAACATAATTTAGATGTTGGAACAAACAAGATAACAATTACAGTAACAAGCGAAAGTGGAAATAAAAAAGATTACATAATAAATGTAACTAGAAAATCAAATACAAGAAATACACTTGAATCACTTGTAATTAGTGATGAAAATAGAAGTTACGCATTAAATCCAGAATTTGATAAAGATACAGAAAATTATACTGTAGAATTACCAAGATACTTAAAAGAAGTAACAGTAACTGCTAAAGCAGAAGATGAATCTAGTACAGTAACTGGAACAGGATTAGTATCTATAGATGGTAAAGACAAAATAGTAGTAACAGTAACAAGTGAATCAGGTGAAGAAAAAACTTATACTGTGGATATCATAAGAGTTAAATCAAGTATCGCATATATAAAATCATTAGTTGTAAAAAATGGTGAAATAGATAAAGAATTTGATAAGAAAACTTATGATTACACCGTAAATGTAAATGAAGATGTTACATCCCTTGATATGGATATAACACTAGAAGATTCTAATTCAAGTTATGAAGTAATAGGTAATAAGAACTTATCCTCAGGAGAAAATATAATAAAAATAAAAGTAACTAGTGAAGATGGAAATACTACTAAGTTATACACAGTAAAAGTAATTAAAGGACTAAGCACAAATAATAACTTATCAATGATAAAAGTAAATGGTAATAATGTGGAAAACTTTAATAAAGATACTTTAGAATATAATTTAACTGTGGAAAACAGTACTGAATTTGCATTAATTGAGTATATTAAAGAAAATATAAAATCCACAGTAAAAGGTGATGGAACATATTCATTAGTAGAAGGAGAAAATATTATAAATATCACTGTCGCAAGTGAATCAGGTAATGAAAAAACTTATAAATTAAACATTTATAGAAAATATGATGATACACTAAAATCTATTGAAACAAATAGAGGTGAAGTATATCCTACATTTAATAAAAATATAACTGAATATACACTTACTCTTCCAAATAGTGTTAAAGATATAAATGTAAAGGGAATAGCTTCTTCAAAAGAAAGTACAGTAGATGGAAATAAAACATATGATTTATTACCAGGAGAAAACACAATAACTCTTACAGTTACTACAAAAGATAATAATAAAAAAACATATACATTAATAGTAACAAGAGAAGCAAGTGATAATAATTACTTAAGTAGATTAAGTATTTCAGAAGGTGTATTATCTCCAACATTCAATAAAGATAAGACAGATTATACAAGTGTTATACCAAATGAATATAATCATGTAACAATTGATTATGAAACTATGGATAAAGAAGCAACTGTTCAAATAATAGGTAATGAAAACTTAGTAGAAGGAGAAAATACTATAACAGTAAGAGTAACATCTACTAGTAAAAAAGTAAGAGATTATGTATTAACTATAACAAAACAAGCAAAAGAAAATTACAGCAATTACTTAACAGATTTATCAGTAGATCCTGGTGAACTTGATCCAGTATTTAATAAAGAAACAAATACATATAATGTAACTGTTCCAAATAGTGCAAGTGTTATAACAGTAAGTGGTGTAAGAGAAAGTAATGAAGCTACTGTAAACGGATTTGGAAGACATGAACTTTCTAGTAACAGAATTGAAATATTTGTTACAGTAACAAGTAAAGATAAGAAAATAAGAACTTATAAAATAATTGTTAACAAACTTGGAAGCAGTGAAGCAAGATTACAAAATCTTATGTTTGAAGAAGGAGTAGTAACACCAGTATTTAATAAAAATATATATGAATACAATATGGTTATTCCATCAAATGTAACAAAATTAACTCCACTTTTAGTAACAACTATTGATAAGGATGCTACTTATGAAATAATAGGTAATGAAAATTTAAATGCAAGCGTTAGTACAGTAATAGTAAGAGTAACAGCGCCTGATAAAGTAACTAAAAAAGATTATAAAATAACAGTTAATAAAGAAGTAAAACCAATTGCTAGATTGCTTACTCTAACAAGCAATGTTGGAGAACTTACTCCAGTGTTCGATAAAGATAATTCAGGAGTATATGAAATAGATGTAGATGATAGTATCAACAGCATAATTTTATCTGGTGAAAAAGAATATGAATCATCTATAGTAAGTGGTTTAGGAATTCATTACTTAACTGATAAAGAAACAAATGTAATAGTAACAGTAACAAGTGAAACAGGATATGTAATGAAATATGCTGTAAAAATAGTAAAATCAAATTCTTCAAATGCATACTTAAGTGATTTAGGTGTTAAAAATAATGTTATATCACCAGAATTTGATAAGAATATAAATTCATATAAATTAACAGTGCCAGATAAAGAATCAAGCATTGAAATATATGCAACACCAGAAAATTCATCAAGCACAGTTGATGGTACTGGAATAAAGAATCTTTATTATGGTTTAAATACATTTAATATAGTAGTAACAAGTACAAATGGTAATACAAATACTTATGTAATAGAAGTTACAAGAGAATATAATGAAAGTGTTAGAATTAAAGATTTAATAGTTAAAGAAGGAGAACTTACTCCAGAATTTTATTCTGATACATTAGAGTATAGTATTAATATTCCAAATGAAAAACAAAGTTTATCATTAAATGTAACTCTTGAAGATCCAAATTCAAGTTATGAAATAATTGGTAATGAAAATTTTGTATTAGGAGAAAATAAAGTACAAATAAAAGTAACCGGTAAATCAGGTAAAACTAATACATATGTATTAAATGTAAATAGACAAAATGAAGTAAATAATTATCTTAAAAATATAACATTATCAGATGGAGAACTTACTCCAGAATTTGATAAAACTACTCTTAGTTATGATGTAACAGTAAGTGAAAATATAGATTCTATTAAAGTAAGCACAACTGTTGAAGATGAAAAAAGTACATTAACAGGTGATGGAATGCATTCACTTGTTAAAGGAAAGAATAAGATATTATTAAAGGTTGTAAATAGTGGTATAGAAAGAGTTTATACTTTAAATATTTTAAGAGAATATAATAGTGATAATAAACTAATATCATTAACAACTAATAAAGGATCATTAACTCCAGAGTTTAATCCTGATATTAATAATTATGTTATTGATGTAGATGAAAATACTGATAATATAACAGTAAATGCTACTGCAAATCCTGATTCTTTAGTAACAGGAACAGGAAATTATCCATTAAATAAGGGTGAAAACACTATAACTATTACAGTAACCGCAGAAGATGGAAGTATAAATACTTATGTTATAACTGTAAATAAAGCATTATCCTCTAATTTAAATCTCACAAAATTTGAACCAGATACTGGAACTCTTGATAAGGAATATAATAATAATGAAAATACTTATACATTAAATGTTGGTTCTAATATATCAATTATAAATATGAGTATTATTCCTGAAGATTCTAGAACTACTATTAGTGGTGAAAAAGTAATTACGATGAACGAAAGCGAAAAAACTATTACTTATACATTAACTGCTGAAGATAATAGTACTAGAGTTATTACATTAAATGTAGTAAGAGAAGAAGAAGTAACTGATTTAGAAATTGATAAGACAAATATTGTAATGGTAGAAGGAGAAACAGATAAAATTAATGTTAAAGTTCTTCCAATTAGTGTTAATACTAAAGTTTTATATGAAGTATTAGATAAAGATATAATAGAAGTTGATGAAGATGGTAATATTAAAGCACTTACTAAAGGATTTACAAAAATAATTGTAAGTACTGAAAAAAATCCAGCAATGAGAAAAGAAATAACTGTCGAGGTATTATCAAGTAAAATTACAAGTTCTGTTTATAATATTGCTAGAGTAGATTATGAATATATAACTGGTATGGATGAAAATGATACTATTAAAGATTTATTATCTAATGTAGATAATGAAAGTAGTACATTAACAGTTTATAATTCAGATTTAACAGAAATAACTGATTTAGATGAAGTTATAAAAACTGGACAAGTAATTAAACTTATTATAAATGGTAAAGTATATGATGAATTATATATTGTACTAAAAGGTGATATAAACGGAGATGGACTAATAGATGTTACAGATAAATCAAAATTAAAAGATCATATATTGTTAAGAACAGAATTAACAGATTATACTAAATATGCAGCAGATCTTAATAATGATGGATTAATAGATGTATCTGATAACTCTAGAATTGCAGATTATATCTTAATGAGAATAGATACTTTAAATTAAAAAATAGAATGAGAAATCATTCTGTTTTTTTAAACCTTGCAAAAATATAAAAAATATGATATTATGAATACAGATGAAGGAAACTTCATAAAATAAAAAGGGAACATTTAGTTTTCCAATGTTGAATGTCTACCCAAATAAATTTTTGTTTAGACACTTATTCTAATGAATGAGTGTCATTTTTTTATTACTATTATCATAATGATAAGTAGAGATAAAATGATAGCAATGTATCGAAGAACTTTGATTACAAAGTTTCTTTTCTTCATCTTTATCAAACCTCCTCTCAGTAAGAGATTCGGTAGACACTCAACAACTAAATATTCCAAAAATATTATCTCATAGTTAACAATACAAAACAAGCGAACAAAGAAAAATAAATGTATTTTTTTCAAATGCAAAGGATAGATAGCAGTGGATTTATTATAAGAGTGTCAATTTTAAATAATATAAAAACTACTCTCGAATTGAAAGTAGTTTTTTGATAGTAATTAGACTTGTTAGTATATAAATACTTTTATCTTATTACTTTTTTCTTAACTAAAGTAGGTATAGTTTGTAACATATATATACATTGATCATTTAACATTTGATAATTTGATAATTCATCTCTAAAATTTCTCCTATTAGAAGATGATTCTACTTGGTTTTCAATTGATGATAATTTTTTAATAAGTTCATCTTTAGAACAATTAAGTTCAATTTTATTTTGAGTAATTAAGTTTGCAACATTAAGTTCTAATTGTTCTTTTAACTTTACGCTATCAAATATTTCTTGCATTCTTAACAATTGTTCTCTTGTATAGGAATGTTTTCTTTGAATACATCTATCAAATGAAGTTAATAAGAAATCAATTTGATTAACATCCAACAATCCGTTTTGAATCATATATGAAGCAATTTCTAATTTTTTATCAATCATATCATATCTTTTATAAAAAGTATCTTGGTCATCTTCTATTCTAGCAAATGAACGAGCCCAAAAATCAAATATTGTATAACCGCTATCATAAGGTTGAACAGTTAAATCAATTTTATAATTCTTTAAAATGTAATCCATTAATTCCAATCCAATATTTTGTGGATTCATAGAAAGGTTACCAACTACCGATTCGTTTCTTTTGTAAGTATCACGTATAAATGTTTCAGTATAAGATTTAACACTATTAATATCAAAATCCTTATCTAGCATAGAATTTTCAGAAGCTAAAATTAAAAGTTTTAATGATTTTAGTGCATCAATATCAGTTTGTTTTGCTAAATATATTCCAAGTTCATTCAAGTTTTTTAAATCTTTAGTAGTATCATTTAATATATCGATTCCACTTTTTACATAAGCATTCATAAAAAATCACCTCATAGTAGTTTTAGTATAACATATTTTTTATAAATGTAAATATTAATTTTAAATATAATTATTGTACTTAATCATTCTGTTTTTTTGACATCTTGAAAAAATATAAAAAATATGTTATCATGAATACAGATGAAGGAAACTTCATAAAATAAAAAAGGGAACATTCAGTTTTGCATGTTGAATGTCTACCTTGAATAATCAAAGAGACATTTAATTTCTTATGAAATTAAGTGTCATTTTTTTGTTACTATTATCATAACGATAAGTAGAGATAAAATGATAGAAATATATTGAAGAACTTTGATTGCAAAGTTTCTTTTTTTCATTTTTATCAAACCTCCTCTCAGTAAGAGATTCGGTAGACACTCAAACAACTAAATATTCCAAATGTATTATCTCATAGTTAACTATGCAAAACAAGCGAACAAAGAAAAATAAATAATATTTTTAAACTAATATCAGATTTTGAAAAAAACCTTTTTTTCTTATAAATTAAGGATTTTTCATTCACAAATTAAATTAAATTTGCTATAATTATATTAATAGTAGGAGTTTGTCCTTGGGAGGTATTAAATGAGAAAGTTTTTTTCTAAAATTATAAGCATAATGCTTATGGTTTCTATTGTTTTTTCATCTTTTTCATTAAATATAATTAATGTACATGCGGAAGGTGAACATAAATTTTTATTAAAAGCATATGATTGGAATACTTTTGATAATGACTGGGAGGGTTCTGGAACTGGCGATGAACTTACAAATAATGCTGATGTAGAACCTGGAAAAGTAATCCAACTTTCAATTTATTATATACCTGGTACGGACCCAGATATGAGTATGCAGATGGCTGTAAAATATGATAGTACTTTAGTAGAGCCAATGTATGATGAAGGTTCATTATATTTAGAAACTGATATGTCAACAACTTATCAAGGTGGTATATGGCCTGCAATAGGAACGTCTCCATCAAATAAAAAGAAAACAAATTGGGTAGTATCAGCTAACGATGCAGTAAGTTCTAGTTTGATTAGTATTTTGGCAGAAGATAATGCAAAAACAAAAACACTTGAAACAGAAGGTGTAATAGCAAGTGTATATTTTAAAATAAAAGATACTGCAACAGCAGGCTCTGTAATAAAATTCGAATATGATAATTCACGTACGAAATTAACAAAATATGATAACGGAACAGAAAGACCAGTTATTACTGAAGGATTAACTCTAAATGTATTTGGAGAAATGTCATCAAATACATTATTAAATACTTTGAATGTAAAAAGTGATACTAATGATTATGCACTTACGCCAGCATTTGTATCAGGAAGTAATGTCAGAGATTTTAGCACAGTTGTACCAAATAGTGTAAGTAGTGTAAATATATCTGCAACTCCACTTGATTCTTATACAACAATAATAAGTGGAACAGGTAATCAAAATTTAAATGTCGGTGATAATACAATAAATATGGTTGTACAAGCACAGAATGGTGATCAAGAAATATATAAAATAAAAGTATATAGATTAAATAATGATGCCACATTAAAAGATTTAAGTTTAACAAATGGTGTAAATATTGGAACATTTAGTTCATCAAAAACAACATATACTGCTTTAGTTCCATATGCAACTAAGTCTTCTGTAGTAAGTGCAACTGCTACTGATTCTAATGCAACAATAGAAGGAACAGGTAACTTTGAATTTTCTAATTATGGAACAACTGTTAATACAAAAAATATAACAGTAAAAGCTGAAAACTGTAATTCAAAATATGCAAGTGTACTTAATAATACTTGTACTACAAATACTTATAAAATAGATGTATCAAGGGAAGATCCTAGTTCTAATACAAACTTAAAAGAAATATTGATTAATGGTACAAAAATTACAGGCTTTTCAAGTTTAATAACAGATTATACACTTGATAATGTTGATAATGATGTAACAAGTATTAATGTAAATGCAACTGTTGAAGATACAGGAAAAGCAACAATAACTACAACATTAGGTAATAAGTCATTAAATGTTGGTGATAATGAAATAATAATTACTGTAAAGGCAGAAGATGGAAGTACAAAAAATTATAAAGTTAAAGTAAGAAGATTATCAAATGATAGTAAGTTATCAAGTTTAAATATAACTTCTACTCCAGCTGGTACATTATCTCCAGCGTTTACAAGTACATTTTATGATTATTATACATACACAGCTCCATCAACTGCAACAAAAGTACAAATAAATGGTATAGTAAACGATACTTTAAATGCTAAGATAATAAGCGGAAATGGAGAGTATGAAATAGATACAACTCCTTCTGTTAATATAGTTGTACAAGCAGAAGATGGTTCAACAAGTATATATGTAGTAAAATTAGTAAGAAGTAAGAGTACAAACAATAATTTAAGTTCATTAGGAATTGATGGATATACATTAAATGAAACATTTAATAAATCAAATACATTATATACAGCAAATGTATCTGGAGAAGTAACAAGCATAGATGTAAGTGCAACAGTAGAAGACTCTAAAGCAACTATAGTTAGTGGTCTTGGAAAACATGATTTAAAAGTTGGTGCTAATACAATTCAAGTAAGAGTACAAGCAGAAAATGGAAGTACAAAAGATTATACTATAACAGTAACAAGAGCAAAGAAGACAGTAAGTTCATTAACTGATATAAAAGTAGATGGAGTAAGTATAGCTGACTTTAAGGAAGATAAATTAGAATATACATTGGATAAAGTACCATTTGAAAAAACAAAGGTTAATATTGAAGCAACTGTAAAGGATTCTGATAGTACAGTAACAGGTACTGGAGATGTTAATTTAAATACAGGTGCTAATAAATTACATGTTACAGTAGTAGCGCAAGATGGTTTCACTAAAAAGACATATACAATAAATATCGAAAGAGCTAAAGAAGATAATACATATTTATCAGCAATAAATGTGGATGGTAAATTAATAGATGGCTTTGATAAAACAAAAACGTCATATAATCTAACTGTACCAAATAATGTAACTAGTCTAAATTTAAATGCTACGAAAGAAGGAATTAATTCTGTTGTTTCTATAACAGGTAATGAAAACTTTGTAACAACTAAAGTAAATAAAGTAAATATTACAGTAACAAGTGAAGCTGGTAATACAAAAACATATGAAATAAATGTAACAAGAGAAAAATCTTCTAATAATTATTTGAAAGATATAACATTAAGTACAGGTTTATTAAATCCAGTATTTAATAAAGAAACAAATTCATATACAGTGGATGTAGATAAGAGTGTAACATCTATTACTGTAGATGGTGTACTAGAAGATCAAACTGCTAGTTATGAAGTTACAGGACCAAGTACTCTTGTTGTTGGAAAAAATACATTCACAATAACAGTAACTGCCGAAAATGATAGTAAAAATGTATATACAGTAATAGTAAACAGAAATCCATCAAGTAATAATTATTTAAGTAGTTTAACTGTAGATGGAACATTAATTGAAGGATTTAATAAAGAACAAACATTATATACAATAAATGTAGATAGTACAAAATCTAGTATAATTATTAATGGTGTTACAGAAGATGCGTCTAGTACTTTAGAAGGTGCAGGATCATATAACTTAGTAACAGGTGTTAATACAATATCACTTGTAGTAACTGCTGAAAATAAAAAAACAAAAACATATTCTGTTGTAGTAAATAAAGCAAAATCAAATAATAGTTACTTAAAATCATTAAGTATAAGTGAAGGAGTATTATCTCCTACATTTAATGAATCAATTCTAGAATATAGTGCAAGTGTAGCATATGAAGTAACAAGTATTGATATAACTGCTATAGCAAGTGATTCAAAATCAGTAGTAACAGGTGATGGCAGTAAAGATTTAAAAACTGGTGAAAATATATTTGAAATATTAGTAACTAGTGAAAACAATACAACTACTACATACAAATTAAAAATAACAAGAGCAAAAAATGATAATGCAAATCTTAGTAATATATTAATAAGTGGTGGATTTACTTTAACACCAAAATTTAATTCAAGTACTACTGAATATTCATTGTTAGTACCAAATAGTACAGATAATTTAGTTATAACAGCATATAAACAAGATCCAAATGCAGTAAGTGTTAAGGGTGATGGGAACATTAAACTAGAAACAGGAGAAAATATTATAAATATTGAAGTAACTGCAGAAAATGGTATAACTAAAAAAACATATAAATTGAATATAACAAGAGAAAAATCAAGTGATGCAACTTTAAAAAGTTTAACAGTAGATAATGGAACACTTACACCAGAATTTGATAAAGATACTTTAAAATATGAAGTAATAGTGCCATATGAAATTGAAAACTTAGGAATAAGTGCAATAACAAATAGTGATAGAGCAAATTATACAATTAGTGGTAATACAAATTTAGTAGTAGGTAAAAATGAAAGTACACTAACAGTAACTGCAGAAGATGGAATTTTACTTGTTTATACAATTAATATATTAAGACAACCATCTACAAATAATTTCTTACAATCATTATCAGTAAAGGATAACGATAATAAAGAATATATTGAAACATTCTTAAAAACAAAGATGGATTATAATATAACAGTAAAAAATGATATAGACAAAATAACAATTAATGGTACTTTAGATAGTACTACATCTAAAGTAAAAGGTTTTGGAGAAAAGAAATTATCTATTGGTGATAATTCATTTGAAGTTACAGTAACAAGTGAATCAGGTATAGAAAGAGTATATGCAATAAAAGTAACAAGAGAAGCAAACTCAAATAACTATTTATCAAGTTTAGAAGTAGAAGGATATACAATTAATCCAACATTTAATAAAAATACTTTAAGTTATACATTAACTGTACCAAGTACTGTAGATAGCGTAAATATAATTGGTACTGCTGAAGTTAGTACAAGTACAATAACAGGTCTTGGAGTAGTAACTTTAGAATCTGGAGTAAACAACTTTAATATAGATGTAACAAGTGAATCAGGTGAGTCAAAAACATATGTAATAACTATAACTAAAGAAGCATCTGGTAATAACTATTTATCTAATTTAACAATAAATCCTGGAGAACTTGTCCCAGAGTTCAATAAAGATACATTAGAATATAATGTTCACGTTGATAACGCAACTAAAATAATGACAATAACTGCCGAAAAAGAACATCCAAAAGCAGTAATAACAGGAGATGGAGTTAAATCACTTGTAGTAGGAAGTCAAAAATTTAATATAGATGTAGCAGCTGAAAATAATGTAAAAAGAACATATACAATTAATGTATTAAGAGATGCTTCATCAAATAAAAACTTATCAGATTTAAAAATTGATGGAGTAACAGTTGAGGGCTTTAATAAAGATGAATTAAAATATTCATTAAATGTAGAAAATGAAAAAGATAAAATTAATATTGAAGCTACTTTAGAAGATGAAACTGCAAGTGTTACTGGAATAGGAGATATATCTTTAAAAACAGGAGAAAATATATTAAATGTAACAGTAACTGCAGAAGATGGTTCAGTAAAAGTATATGAAATTGCAGTAACAAGAGCTAAATCAAATAATAATTATTTAAAATCATTAAGTGTAAATGAAGGAACAATTAGTCCAGAGTTTAGTAAAAATAACTTAACATATAATATTACAGTACCATATGAAATTGAATCATTAAAGATAAATGCACAAGTAGAAGACAGTACTGCAGAAATAGAAATAGATGGTAACAATAACTTCACTGTTGGATCAGATAATAAAGTATATGTAAATGTAGTCGCAGAAGATAAAACAGTAAGAGCATATTTAATAAATGTAACAAGACAACCACAAGTTAATAATTATTTAACTGATATAGTTATTACAGATAATGATGGTACTAGATATTCATTAAGTCCAGAATTTGAAAAAAATACTTTAAATTATGAAGTAGAATTATCTTCTAAAATAAATGAAGTAAATATAGTTGTAACTAAGAGTCAAAATTCATTAACAGTAACAGGAGATGGAAAAGTTAATATAACTGGATTCCCACAAACTCATAAAATAACTGTTTCAACAACTGGAGGACTTGAAAGAACATATACTATAAAATTTACTAAAGGACTATCTACTAATAAATATTTAAGTTTAATAACAGTAGATAAAGGAACATTAAGTCCAACATTTAGTAAAACAGAGACAGCATATAATGTAGACTTAGAAGAAGGTATAAATGAAATAACTATTACTGCTATAAAAGATGAAGAATCTCAAATAGTAACAGGTGATGGTACTAAGAAATTAGTAAGTGGTAGAAATGCATTTAAAATAATTGTAACAAGTGAATCAGGAGAAACAAATGTTTATAATATATTTGTAAATGTTGGTTCACAAGTAGATAATGTATTAGATTCAATAACAGTAGATAAAGGAATATTAAGTCCAGCATTTAATAAGGATACAAAATTATATACAGTAGACTTAACAGATGAAACAGATATAACTATAAGTGCAACAGGTAAAAATAAAATAACAGGTACAGGAACATTTAACTTAAAAGATGGTGCAAATGTATTTGAAATTACAACAACAGATTCAAATAATAAAGAAAATACTTATAGAGTAGTAGTTAATAAAGGTGATATAGTAAGTTCATATTTAGCATATTTAAAAGTTCCAGGATATACATTAGATCCAGAATTTAATAAAGAAACATTAGAATATAATATGAAACTTGATAATCCAGTATCTAATTTAGAGGTAATAGCAATACCAGAAAGTAAATCATCTAAAGTAGATATTAAAGGTAATAATAATTTAGTTACTGGAAATAATAAGATAACAATAGCAGTAACAGATTCAAACAACGAAACAAAAACATATACATTAAATGTATTTGTAGGTCAAACGAAAATAACATCGAATATTCATACTATAACTGATAAATATATAACTACAATAAAAGAAAATAGTGATATAAATACTGTTATTTCTGAAATGACTAATCCAAAAGAATATTTAAAAATATATGACCTTGATGATAAGGAAGTAACAAGTGGTACTGCAAAAACAGGTTATAAGATAAAATTAATTATTAATGGTACTGAATATGATTCAAAGATATTAATAATAAAGGGAGATATAAATAGTGATGGTGAAGTAACTGTCGCAGATATAATTAAATTCAGATTATATATATTAGAAACTACAGAATTTAATGAGTATGAACTAGTTTCATCAGATGTAAATAATGATGATAATAGTGAAGTATCTGACTTAATATTAATAAGAAAACATATATTAGGAAATTATAATTTATTTGCAAAGGAGGGAGAGTAATATGAAAAAAATTAAGAATATAATACTAACATTATTAATAGTATTTAGCTTAACATTTACTATTAATGTACATGCACAACAATCTTATACAATGAGTATAGATTCACCTAGTACAGCAGCAAAAGGAAGTAATATTACTCTTACTTTCTATGCAAAAAATATTTCATCAATAAAAAATGGTTTTTCTGGTTATTCAGGAACTATAAATTATGATTCAACAAGATTAGAATTTGTAAGCATTACAAGTAGTATATCAGGTTGGAACATATATAAATCAAATCCAGAAAATAAAATAACATTTTTAGGGTATGATGATGAACCACCAGCAAATACGAAAAAATCAGATGTAGAAATATTTAAAGTAGTATTTAAAGTAAAGAGCATAGACTTAGCAAATACTAAAATAGAAGTAACTAATATAAAAGGATCAACAAGTTCTGGAGAATCATTAAATGCAAGCCCAGTAACAAAAACTATAACAATAAAAGAAAATTCAGTAACAAAATCTAATAATGCAAATCTATCAGGTTTATCAGTAAATGGTTATAATATAACACCAACTTTTAATCCAAATACAACATCATATAAATTAACAGTACCAAATAATGTAAAAAAATTAACAGTAAATGCAACTGCACAAGATAGTAAAGCTAATATTTCTATATCAGGAGTATCTTCATTATCTGTTGGTAAAAATAATGTAATTGTAGAAGTTAAAGCAGAAGATGGTACTAAAAAAACTTACAGTATTGAAGTTACAAGAAAAAAAGAAGAAACTAAACCTTCTGAAACAAATCCTAGTAAAGATGATACAAAAAAATCAGATAATAATTATCTAAAAAATATAACAGGTATACCAGGATTAGAGTTTTCAAAAGATAAAACTAATTATGATGTAACATTACCATTTGATGTATCAAGTATAAATGTGGGCGCAGAATCAGAAGATTCAAAAGCTAAGGTAAGTATTTCAAATGGAAATTTAAAAAATTTAGAAGTAGGTAAAAATAATACAATCACAATAACTGTAACTGCAGAAGATTCATCTGTTAAGGTTTATACTATTAATGTAAAAAGAAGTGAGTACAAAAGTGATACTGATTTAAAAGAATTAATTGTAAACGATAAAGATATATTAAAAGAAGGAAAAGATGATTATAAAATAAAGGTAGATAAAAATACTGATAAACTAGATATTAGTGCGATTCCATCAAGTAATGGATCTACAGTTAAGATAAAAGGTGATACGACTCTAAAAGATGGAAATAATACTGTAATAGTAGAAGTAACAGATAAAAATGGATTTACTAAAAGTTATACTATAGAAGTTGAAAAAGAAAGTAATAACTTCGTTCTTAACTTCTTAAAGGATTATTGGTTATTATTATTAGCACTACTATTAACATTATTTATAATATTATTAATGCTATATTTGCATAGAAAAAATAGAAAACTATTAGATGATTTAGAAAAAACAAAAATTATAAAATATTCAGAAGGAAATGTTATACAATACCCAAAAGAGGTACATGATAATATTGACAACAGTGATATAATATTATATAATTCAAGTAACAATATGAATGATGCATATGTTCCTAAACATGAAGATGATGGTCTAGGTAATAATATGGTAATGCAAAATGTGTTAAATGATGAATCAGTTTCCGAAGTAAAAAAAGAAGTAACAATAGTACAAAATGGTGTACTAGGTAATGAAGAGGTTGAAAAAGAATACAAAATAACAGAAAATTATAGAAAGAAGTGATACTATGACAAAGAAAGAAACAAATAAAACTACAGAAGTAGAAAATAAAAATAATACAAATACAAAAACAAAAATGATTCAAATAATTGCATTAGCCGCAGGATTAATAATTATATTTGCAGTAATATTATTCCTTACAAGAGGTTCTAGATTATCATTAGAAGATAAGTTAAATAATAGTTTAACAAAAATGGGAGAAGAATTTTATACAGATTTCTATTATACTGAAATATCAAAAAACAAAACAAATGAAGAAGTAACAGAATTCTTATCTAAATTCAAAGATGTTGGTATTAAAATAAATCTTGATAACTTATCTAGATATAATGAAGAAAAAAATGCTGAAACTATTAAAACATTTAAAAATGAAAAAGGAACTGCATGTAATACAACTAGTACAAGAGCAATTATATATCCAAAAAGTCCATATGGTAAGAAAGATTATACTATAAAAGTAGAACTTGACTGTGGATTTGAAAATACATCAGAAAGTACAAAATAACTTCTAAAAGAAGTTATTTTTTGTTATAATTAAAAAGAGGTATAAGTATGAAAAAAATAGGTATAATCTTTGCAATGGATGAAGAATTAAGAGAATTAAAAAAATATATAAAAATTACTAAAAGTTATAATATATTTGACTTAAAATTTTACGAAGGAACAATTAATAATAATATATGTATATTAGTAGAAAGTGGTGTAGGGAAAGTAAATGCTGCAAGATGTACACAAATATTAATAGACAAATTAGAGACTGATTATATATTTAATATTGGTGTTGCAGGAGGTATAAGTGATAACCTAATTGTTGGTGATGTTATACTCGGTGAAAAACTAGTTCAACATGATTTTGATATAACAGCATTTAATCATGAAAAAGGTTATATTCCAAATACAGGAGTATATATAAATTCAAATGACTATTTACTTAATTTAAGTGAAGAAGTACTAAGTAAAAATAATATAAAATATTATAAAGGAATAGTTGCATCAGGAGATATATTTTGTACAGATTATATGATGAGTAAAAAAATTAATAATAAATTTAACGCATTATGTGTAGAAATGGAGGGGGCAGCAATTGCACAAGTATGTTATTTAAGTAAAATTCCATTTCTAATAATTAGAAGTATATCAGATGTACCAAATAATGAAAATGTGAAAGACTATGAAGAATTTTTAGAAGAAAGTTCTAAAAAGGTCGCAGATATTATGAATAAAATATTGTTAAGTATTAAATAAAAATACATTTAAATATAATACATTATATATTAGAAATAATGTATAAATATTGACTTCATTATGTATATGAATTAGAATAAGGATAGGTGATTAAAATGAAATTAAATAAAAAAATTAAATCAATTACAATTGCAGAAAATGAAAGCTATTTAAGACAAATATCAAAGGTTGTAGATATTACAAATGACACTAATTTAATTACTGATATAGATATATTGGAACAATATTGCAAGCAAAATAGAGTATTAGCAATGGCTGCTGTACAACTTGGTATTCCTAAAAGATTAGTTTATTTGAAAAATACAAATTTAGATATAGTAAATAAAATCCATACTGGTTCTATTACTGAAGAGGAAAAAAACTATAATGAAGCTAGAGTTTTAATAAACCCAGTTATTCTTAATAAAGAAGGATTAACCGATTATTGGGAAACTTGTGAAAGCTGCCTGGATAATTGTGGTAGAGTTTTAAGACCATATAAAATAGATGTAGAATATTATGATATAAATGGAAAAAAACATTTTGAAACTTTCGAAGGTTTTGAATCTACTGTATTATCTCATGAAATGGATCATCTTGATGGCATCTTACATATAGATATTGCAGAGGAATTATTCCAAATGCCGGAAGAAGAGAGAAAAATTTGGAGACAATCGCATAAATATAAAATTTATAGTAAAACAGGTGATTTTGAAACATTAAAACAAGAAAAAAGTAAGAAAAAAGTATTGAAAAATTCCTAATAAAAAATACATATGTTATTCATGTGTATTTTTTATTAAAACTTTTCTTGGATTTGATCCATTATCAGGTCCAATGATACCTCTTTCTTCAAGTAAATCAATTGCTCTTGCAGATCTGTTATAACCAAGTTTAAACCTTCTTTGGATTAATGATGCACTTGCCATTCCTACTGATGTAACATATTCAACTATATCGTCATAAAGGGGTTCATCATATGTTTCATCTGTATTTTCTATTATAAAATTATAGTCTGTATCTTTTTTTTGTGCCTTTGCAAAATCAATTAATTCTTTAATATCTTCATCACAAATATAAGGTGTCTTTATTATTTGTTTTTCATTAATATTAGAAAGAAATTCATAGGGAGGTATTAATTTTTCAGCACCTTTTGTATTGATTATTAAAGATGAATCCCTTGAAGTTGTTGTTCTAAATGCAATTCTGTCAGGGAAAAAAGAACTTACTATAGATGGTATAATATCCGTACTTGGTCTATTAACAACAAGAAATAAATGTATTCCAACTTTATATCCATATGGAACAATGCTTTCTATATATTTAGTTATCATTTCGTTATTAGAATAGTATGTATATTCATCAATTATAACTATAATTCTAGACCATTTTTTTCCATTGTTTATATCATTATAATTTTTTATATTTGTTAGTTTCAATTTTTTTAAACAATCATACCTTTTATTCATTTCCTCTGATAATATCATTAGTGTTTTTAAAAAAGTATATTCAGAAAAAATTGTAGGCATTAACATATGTGGAATATTATTGTATTGTTCATAATCAATATGTTTTGAATCAACAATTATTAATTTGACTTCATTAGGTTTGTAGTTGACTATAATCGAAGATATTAAAAAATTAATATATGTTGTTTTACCAGATGCTACAGTACCTCCAATTAATATGTTTGAGATTTTATCTAAATCTTTTGTTATATATCCAGAATCAGAAATTCCAATTGGAATATATCCATGTTTCAAATTAGTATTAATTGTTATAAAATCCTTTGATACTTGATTTTTTATTAAATAAAATGGTGGAAGTACATAATCATTAACAATGTCGTTAATATTATTTTCTTTTATTACTAGATTTTCAATTTTATTGATATTCTTTTTTACAGATGTACCACAATTAGTACAAAACATAATTTTTATCTCCTTGTTAATTGAATTATATACTACTAGAGTAAAAAAATAAATATAATTGAATTAAATTTAAAAAAAGTCAATATGATATGATATAATTATATGTAGTAAGGAGTAGGTATTATTGGATAATGTAAATTATAAAAAATTAAACAGAAGTATTAATATATATCCTATATTTTACGGACTTACTGCTGATTTAATATTTTGGATTGCTATAAATACATTATTTCTAACAACTGTTAAAAATTTATCAGCAGCTCAAATTAATTCAATAGAGGCAATAGGTACAATTGTTGGAATAATCTTCCAACTTATTTTAGTTAAAATAGTAAGAAAAATAGGTAATTTAAATTCTGTAAAACTTGGTGTAACGTTACTATTTATATCTGTGTTATTAAATACAATTTCTACAAATTATATTGGTTTTTTAATTGCAGAATTATGTTATGTTATTGGTTTTGTATTTAAAAATATGGATAATGTAATCTTAATTAAAGACTTAAAGTATTTAAATAGGTCTGAAGAGTATATTAATTATCAAACTAAAGGAAGTACAATATATTCATTAATAACTTTATTTATTTCAATAATATCAGGTTTTATGTTTAATATTAATCCATATATTCCTATGATAATTTGTTTATTAGTATGTTTTATAAATATCATTTTAACTAATTTTATTTATGAAGTACCTATTAATTTTAATGAATCAGAAGTTACTGAAAAAAATTATACTAAAAATAATTTTTCTAAAGAAATAATTTTGATGATAATTTTATATGGATTATTTTATGCTATGATTTGTTGTGGACAAAAAAATAGTAAATTATTCATTCAATTTGATTTACAAAATTTATTTAAACTAGATAAAGTCGCAATATATATGAGTATATTTATATTTATTTCTAGAATTTCAAGATTATTATCTAATTTATTATTTTTAAAAATATATAATAAGTATAAGGAAAAAATGCTGTATACTTTAGAATTTGGTCTTGTTTTAGCATTTATATTATTACTAGTTGGACATTTCATAGAAAGTATTTATGGAATATATATAATGGCTTTAGGATTTTTTATGTTTTTATTTATTAGGGATCCATTTGATAACTTTATGAGGAAAACATTATTTGAAAATAGTAGTGAAAAAGTACATGATAAAATTGTCAATTACATTAATTTCACAAGAAAAATCTTCACTTTAATATATAGTACTATAGTTGCAAGTATGCTTATAAAACTAAATTATGTTTATGTTATATCATTACTTTTAATTCTATCAATTTCTTTTATTGTTATAATTTATAAAGTATATAGGTTAGTAAGGGAAAAAAAATAAGATGTATAATATTGAAAAAGCTAAAGAAGATGATTTAGAGGAGTATCACGAAATAATTCTTTCAAGATGTAAATGGTTTGAAGATAATAAAATAAATCAATGGAAAATTCATTCGTATCCAGTAAGATTTGATGTATCATATTTTAAAAAACAAATGAAAGAAAATAAATTATTTATAGCAAAAAAAGATGGTGTTGTTGTAGGTGGTTTTTTGCTTAAAGAAAAGGATTACGATTATTGGTCTGATTGTGATAATGTAAAAGCATATTATATTCATCATTTTGTAGCGAAAATAGGTGAAAATGGTCTAGGAAAAATAATGATTGATTTTGCGCAAAAAGAAGCTAAAAAAAATAAAAAAGAGTACTTAAGATTAGATTGTGTTTCTGATAATAAAAAATTAAATAATTATTATCAAAAATTGAATTTTGAAAATGTTGGAAGTATTCAAATAAAAAATTGGAGTGAAGATTTATGGCAAATAAAGTTATAATTGGTATAGTTGGGAAACATTACATATCAGATAAAAAAAGAACAGATTCTTATATAAGAGATGAAATTAAACAGGCAATATTTGATAATGATGCAATTGCCATAGGAATATTATCTCCAAATGAAGAATTATTTTATTGTGGAAATAATTGGATGCAGTTTGAAGATAAATTATTAAAAAGTGACATAATTGGTCAAATTAAATTATGTGATGGAATTATCTTACAAGGTGGTATAACTAATGAAGCATATGAGTCATTTATTGCAAAGTATTGTTATGATAATAATATTCCATGTCTAGGAATATGTGCTGGTCAAAATTGTATTGCTTATGCACTTAATGGAACAATTAAATCTGTAGATAATCCAGAAAAACATAATAAACCAAATGAAGAATATGTACATTATATAAATATTGAATATCCATCTAAGTTTTACAATATAGTAAAAGAAAATAGAATAAAAGTTAACTCAAGACATAAAAATATCTTAGAAAAGTATCCATTATTACAAGTTTCAGCAACTGATGAAGATAGTTATCCTGATGTTGTAGAAAGTGAAAATAAAAAATTTTATATTGGTGTTAGATTTCATCCGGAAAGTTTATACAAAATTGATACTAATATGAATAATATATTTAGGTATTTTATAGATCAGTGTAAAAAAAATAAATAAAATAGTTTTTGGTGTATTGAAATATCGAAATAATAATTGTGATCAACTTTAATAGTTGATTTTTTTAGAAATAAATATGATACACAAATAGAGTTGTAATAGAATACCTTAAATAAAAAAATTGTTAATTAGTTTAATTTAATTTATATTATAGGTGATAAATAATGAGCAGTTTAACTACAAAGAAAGCAATAGCGTATACGTTTGAAGATTTATTAAAAGAAAAACCTTTCAATAAAATAACAGTTAATGATATTGCAAATAAATGTGATATAAATAGACAAACTTTTTATTATCATTTTCAAGATATAAGAGATTTAATTGAGTGGATTTTTATAGATTAGTGTATCCTATAATATATAATGAAATAGTTGAAAAATCTAAAGGTAAAAACTTGCGAGAAGAAGATAAAAAATTTATAACAGATTTTTATAAATATTCTTTTGTTTCTATAGTTTTAAATTGGATAGATAATGGAATGCATGAAAATCCTGAACTAATTGTTGCTAAAGTAAGTAGACTTATTACCGGTACAATTGATCATGCATGTTTATCTGTAAACTGAAAAAGAATAAAATAGTAATTTGATGAGGAGATTAGTTTGAAAAATAACTAGTCTTTTTTTATTGATAAGTTTTTATAAATTTAATGATATTGTATCATTTGTTTTCAAGTTCCTTGCAATAATTCTATATTTTGGGTTATTTTCTTTATTCATTAGTAATCATCTTCTTATCTTTTAAATAAGTCTGCTTTTTTCATTTAAAATAAAATAAACAATAACACATTTGGGTATTTATCAAGAAAATAAGGATGATGATTTTAATTTATGTTTATAACATTTCTATCAGAATTATTAAGTTATGTACTAAAAAAATGTTTTTTTTTGTTGTATAATTATATATAGTGGTGATGTATAGTGAAAAAGCAAAATTTTCTAAAAATAAGTCTAAAGGGTACTTTTGCTTATATAATACTTGTAATTGTATTAAGTATTATTTATTCTAAATTAGTTGTAATTGTACCAAAATTTGTAGAGTATACCCTTGATGGTGTAGTATATAGAAATGAAGGTATAATTCCAAATTATATATCCTGTTTTTTCTACAATGATTCGTGGCAATCAAAAATATTAGTATTAGTAATTTATTTAATTTTAATTAATATATGTATTTTTTTCGTTTCATATATAAAAGGTAAAATAGGAACACTATTTAATTTAAAGATAAATGAAAATATTAAACAATCAGTTTTAAACCATATTCCAAATATTGAATATTTAAATTACAGTAAAATAAAAAAATCAGATATTACTCAAAGAGTTAATAATGATGCTGAAGTTTATTCAGATTTTTTTAATTCTATAATTAGTCTATTTTTAGATACACTTTTTATAATTGGATTTTCTATTAATGAAATATTAAAACTAAGTTCTTTAATTGGAGTATTTATATTTGTAATATGCTTATTAATTATATTATTATCATTATGGTATTTTAAAATTTCTAAACCACTAGTTGAAGATATTGTTGATAAAAATGAAAGTGTAATAAAAAAAACAACTAATTCAATTATAAATTCTAAAATGTTAAAAGCTTTTAATAGACAAGATGATGAGAAATTAGAATTTAAAAAGGATAATGATCAATATAAGAGAAGTGATATAAAATTAGCAAAAATTAATGTAATATATGGTATTACCACACATACATTAAGAAATTTTAAAGAACCATTTATTTTACTTGTTGGCGGGATTCTAGTAGTTAAAGGAGATTTAACATTAGTTGGTGTTATGTTATTGATTACTTATTCAACACAAATAACTACTTATATTTATAATTCAGTAGTAAAATTACAAAATTTAAATAATTTTTTGGTAGCTTATAAAAAATTAAATAGCTTGATGAATGTTATTGAAGAAGATAATAGTAAAAAATTAAAAATACTAGATGGAAATATTATTTTTGAAGATGTTTCAATTATTATTAATAACAAAATTTATCTTAAAAATTTAAATTTTGAATTAAAGAAGGATGAGAATATTGCAATTATAGGGGATAATGGTAGTGGAAAAACTTTGATTGCTAAAACTTTATTAGGTTTTTATAATTATACTGGAAATATTTATATCGGTAATACAAATATTAAAGAAGTTAATCAAAAGTCTATTAGAAAATATGTAGGAATTGTATTACAAGATACCTATATCTTTAATGATTCAATAAAAAATAATATTAATGTAACAAATAAAAATTTGACAGATGATGATATTACTAGATTGTGTAAAATATCTTGTTTAGAGAAAGATATTGAAGAATTTGATGATAAATATAATCATATTCTTGAAAATAATGGAAGTAACATTTCAGGAGGTCAAAAACAAAGAATTGCCATAGCTCGTACATTAGCAATGGATACTGAATATATTATTTTTGATGATTCTTTATCAAAATTGGATAACGCTACTAAATTAGAAATATTAAACAATTTAATTGAAATGAATAAAGGAACAATTATTATTTCACATGATAGAAATGTAGTAGAAAAATGTAGCCATGTATTATTTATTGATAATAACAATGTTATTTATGATACACATGCAAATTTACTTAATAATCCAAATTATAGTAAGCTTATTGATGTAGACGATAACGTTATATTAGAGGAGGATTAATATGTTAAAAAGTATTTATAATAATTACAAAAAGCAAGCAAGAAATACTGCTATTGGATGGTTCCTAACTAGTATAATGGTGGTTATTTTTATAAGTTTTACTATTGTAATGGTTGAATATGCAATTCCAAGTAAAAATATAAAGCTAATAATAATATTATCTGTTATATATTTTTGTGTAAATATTTTCAGGGCGATTACTACTTTTTTTGAAGATATAAATAGTGAATCTTTTATAAAGGAATTGGAAGCAGATTATAGAGAAAAAATATATTTTAAAATTCAAGATTTAAAAGAGAGTGAACTTGATCAAATTAAAACAGGAGAAGTTTTGGAAAATATATTAAATGATACAAAAGAAATGGCAAGATTCTATAGTAATGGAGTAGTACGCTCTTACTGTGGTGGTATTGTAAGACTTTTAGGAACAATTTTTATATTAATGTATTTAAATGTTCCAATAATGATTGTGGCACTTTTTATTTATATTTTTGGTTTTATAATTACATATGTATTTAATAAAAAATCTATTGAATATATAAAATTAAAAAGAAAAATTAATGCTAAAATCTTGAATTGGTCTAATGATCAAATATATGGATTTTCAACTATAAAGACTTTATTAATTGAAAGCCAAAGAATGAAAGAATTGTCTGAATTAATTAAAGAATATAATGATGTTACAAATAAATTAGAAAAAAATATTAGAACTTATACATATTTATATGAATTTATTATTTCATTTATTATTGTATTTAATGTATGCTATGGTAGTATTGGAGTAGTAAATGGTTTAATTTCTTATGGAGCACTTACAGTTTTAGTAAGATATATTTCAAGTCCAGAAACATATGCTAAATGGGTTATAGAAGGATTTCAGATTAGAAATTTGGGTAGAATATCCTATAACAAAATAATGGATTTATTGAACAGAGAAGAAGAAAATATTAAAATAGGAGAAAAAATAGATTCTATAGAAAAAATAAGGTTTAATAATGTTGACTTTAGTTATGACAATAAAAATAAGATTTTAACAAAAATTAATATTGAAGTTAATAAAGAAGACAAGATTGCATTAATAGGAAAAACTGGTTGTGGTAAAACAAGTTTAGTAAATTTAATATGTAGGTTTTATGACTTAAGTAGTGGAGAAATTTTAATTAATGAAAAGAATTATAAAAAATATAGTTTAGAAAGTTTAAGGTCTAAAATAGGTTACATAATGCAAAATGTTGTTATTTTTGATGGAACAATATTAGATAATATAAATTATGTTAATAATGATGTAAGTAGAGAAGAAATAATTAATATTTGTAAGAAACTGAAAATACATGACAAAATAATAAATTTAGAAAATGGATATGATACATTTATTACTTCTGATACCGATTTGTTATCAACAGGAGAAAAGCAATTATTAAATTTTGCTAGAGTAATGGTAGAAGATCCTGAAATAATAATTTTGGATGAAGCAACAGCATCGTTAAGTTATAAATCTGAAATGTTAATTAGAAATGCTATAGATGAAATAACTAAAAATAAAATTTCATTTATAATTGCACACAGATTATCTACAATTAAAGAATGTTCTCAAATTTTATATCTTGATAAGGGTAAAATTATTGAACAAGGAAATCACAAAGAATTAATTGATAAGGGGGGTAGTTATTTCAAACTTTTAACAGAAGATAGTAAAGTTAAATAGATAATTAATGAGTTAGAAAACCGAAAAAATTCATTAAAAATAAAGACAATTAAATATGTTTTTAATATTATAGATTTTGGTATGAGTTATTATATATTATTGTAATAGTTTATCTATCTAAAAAATTTATATTTAAGTTAAAAACAATAACACATTTGGGTATTTATCATAAAATAATTTGAGGAGAGATTTTATGAATAATAATGTGAAGATTGTTGTAGATGCAGGACACGGTGGAAGTGATCCTGGAACTAGTGGAAATGGACTTGTTGAAAAGGAATATACTTTAAAATTTGCTGATTATTTAAATAGAAGATTTAATGAATTAGGTGCAAATTCTACGCTTGTTAGGAGTACAGATGAAACAGTAACTCCAACAGAAAGAGTTAATAGAATATTAAATGCATATGGTAATTCACCTGATGTACTTGTTATATCAAATCATTTAAATGCAGGTGGCTCATCAGGAGCAGAAGTTATATATGCTCTTAGGAATAATGACACTTTATCAAAATTAATACTTGAAAATTTAAGTAAAGAAGGTCAATCTATAAGAAAAGCATATCAAAGAAGATTACCAAGTGATAATAGTAAGGATTATTATTTTATCCACAGGAATACAGGTGTAACAGAACCAATAATTATTGAATATGGATTTCTTGATAATAAAGGTGATGCAGAAAGAATAAAAAATAATTGGGAAAAATACGCTGAAGCAGTAGTAAAAGCAGTTGCTGAATATAAAAATATTCCATATGGAGAAAGTATTCCATCTACTACTTATACTGTGCAAAGAGGAGATACTTTGTGGAATATTGCTAAAAAATTTAATACTAATGTAAATGAAATAAAGAGATTAAATAATTTAAAAAGTAACGTCTTATATGTAGGTCAAACTTTAAGAGTACCAGAATATTATAAAGCAGAAGATACAAATATATCATATGTAGTTAAAAGAGGAGATAGTTTATATTCAATCGCAAGACAATATGGAGTTAATGTTAATGATTTAAAGAGAATTAATAATTTAACTAGTGATTTATTAAGTATAGGTCAAATTATAAATATACCATCTTCTACAACTATAGTAACACCATCAGAAGACGATATAATTAATGAAGAAAATACTTATATAGTACAAAGAGGAGACACTTTGTGGTCTATATCTAGAAAATTTGGGGTATCAGTAGATGATATAAAAAATGCTAATAACTTAACAAATGAAATATTAACTATTGGAAGTACTATAGTAGTCCCAACAGGAACAAATACTAATAATATAATAGTATATAAAGTAAAAAGAGGAGATAGCTTATGGGCTCTAGCTAGAGAATATAATACAACTATAGATGATATAAAAAAATTAAATAATTTAACTAGTAATATATTAACTATAGGTTCAGAACTTCAAATAAAAAAGAATACCAATGTGTAAAAGCATTGGTATTTTTTTTATAATTATCTATAATATTATAGCTTTAAAAAATATGGTATAATAATTTATATATTTTAGATATTTGGAGGTAGTTATGAACTCAAAAAAACAAATGTTAATAATAGATAATAAAATTGTGACAAAACAAATCTTTTCTTGCGATTATGATAAATCTTCAAATGCATGGTTAATAAAATATATAAATAGTAGCAAAATATATCCTTTTTCGAAAAAAAGAGTTCAATTACTACAAAATCCAAAAATATTAAATTTAAACGATTATTATTTCTATATAGATAATAAACTATCTGATGAAATAAAAGAAATATATGAATTTGAAAGCAATGATAAATTTTATTATCATGTTATATTTAAAAATGGTAAAACCCTTGATTGTGATGATAAAAGGTTAAAGAAAATCTGTAAAAACTCATATGATTTTATTGAATATATGAGAAGAGTGTCTGAAGTTACATCACTTAAAAAAGATGATGGAGAAAAACTACTATGTAAATCTATGAATAAGGTAAATGTTAATGATTTAGATTCTGCTTTAGCAAACTATTTGGGGCTTTCAAAAAATCTAATTAAAGAAAATAGTATGGAAATATTAATTTTTCCATTTGGTTGTAATTCAAGTCAATATGCTGCGGTAAAAAATGCTATATATAATAAAATAAGTGTAATTGAAGGACCACCTGGTACGGGAAAGACTCAAACAATATTAAATATAATAGCAAATATTATAATAAGAAATATGAATTGTCAGGTTGCTTCTAATAATAATCCTGCAATAAGAAATATATTAGAAAAATTAGAAAAATATGATTTGAACTTTTTTGCTGCGTTATTAGGAAAAAGAGAAAATAAGGATTCTTTTTTATTAAATCAAGATATCAATAAAAATAATTTTGATAATCTAAATATAAATGTAACATACATTGAAAATGAACTTAAAAATATGAATCAGATAATAATAGATTTTTATAATACAAAGAAAGAGTTGGCAAATCTTATACAAAAAAGAAATGAATTAGAACTTGAATATAAATACTTTAATGAATTAATTAAAAATCAACATATAGAAATAATTTATATAAAGAGATGTAATACAAATAAATTAAAAACACTATGGAATGAATTAATATGTATTAACAAGATATCTATGTTTAATAGGATAAAATATTCAATTATATATAAGATTGGTAATCTTAAATTTTATAATAATGATATAAATGTAATTATAAAATCTATTCAAAACAAAATATATAAAACTGAATTATCACAAATAAATAGTCAAATAAATGAAAAAAAGAATTTTATAGATAATAATGAATCTTTAGAAGAGAAATTTATAGATTTATCTATGAACTATTTTAAAAAATATTTGTCTACAAGATATAATTATGAAAGAAAAAAATATACTTCAGAAGAAATATGGAAAAATCCTTCAAGTTTTATCAAAGATTATCCTGTTATTTTAAGTACAACATATTCATCTAGAAATACTTTCAATGATAGCTTTAAATTCGATTATATAATTATGGATGAATCAAGTCAAATAGACCTAGTAACTGGAACATTAGCTTTATCATCTGCTGATTTTGCAGTTATAATTGGCGATGAGAAGCAATTACCTAACGTTGTTCCCAAAGAGGTTGGCATAAAGGCAGATAAAATATTTAACGAATATAAGCTTGATAAATGTTACTCATATTCTATAAATAGTTTTTTAACAAGTGTTAAGAATGCTATTCCAAACATTGCAAACATAATGTTAGTTGAACACTATAGGTGCCATCCTAAAATTATAAACTTTTGTAATAAAAAGTTTTATAATGATAGATTAGTAATAATGACCAAGGATAATGGTGAAAAAGATGTGGTTAAAATTATTAAGACAAAAAAAGGAAATTTTTGTCATGATTTATCAAACCAAAGACAGGTAGATACAATTAAAGAAATTATATCTAAACTAAGGTATAATGATGTTGGTATAATTGCACCATATAATAATCAAGTAGACCTTATAAAAGAGAGTATTAGTGACTTTGAAGTAAATACAATTCATAAATTCCAAGGAAGAGAAAAAGATGCAATAATAATATCAACCGTAGATGATAATATAAGTCCTTTTGTTGGTGATGCTAAAATATTAAATGTTGCTATATCGAGAGCAAAAAATCAATTATTTTTTATTGTAACAGGTAATGATATTAAAGATCCAAATGTAAGAGATTTTATTGGTTATGTTGATTATAATAATATGGAAATAATTAATAGTAAGATATACTCATCATTTGATATATTATATAAACAATATGAGTTAGAGCGATTAGAATTTTTTAAAAAACATAATAAAATTTTAAAATACGATTCAGAAAATATCATTTATTATTTAATAAAAAGGATTTTAAATGATTACGATAATTTAGAATTTCATGTTCATCAATCGTTAAATGATTTAATCAATGATAAAACTTTATTGAGTGAGGATGAAAAAAAATACGCATCACATACAAACACACATATTGATTTTTATATATTTAGAAAATTTGGAGATGAACCTGTTTTAGCAATAGAAGTTGATGGATATAATTATCATAAAAAAGGAACAAAACAGTACAAAAGAGATTTATTAAAAAATAGTATATTAGAAAAATATAGTATACCATTAATAAGATTAAATACTAATGGTAGTAGTGAAGAAAGCCATATAAGAAAGAAATTGAACTCAATAATAGAAAAAAAGAATACCAATGTGTAAAACATGGTATTCTTTTAATATAAATCTTTACAAACACCTTTTTTAGGAGCATAAAAACAGTGATTTTTATATCGTCCACTATTTTTTTGATTAAACCATGTTGGTCTGCATGAATTACCAGTTCCTGGTGAATAAAACCAAAGTGCGTTAGTTGCAGGATGAAAATATTCCCCGTTTATAACTCTTTTAGCAAGATTTTTTTCCGCAGTACTAGATGTACTATAAAAAAGTGGACTATCAGTACCAGAAAATCCCCCTGGATCTTGATATACCATTTGGTAGATGCTAGTTATATTTTTAAAATCTAAGCAGTTTCCTATAACTCTATTTATTCCAACATTACCAACCATAAGCATTCCAAGATTACCTTCACCAGTCGCTTCCGCTCTCATAAGTCTAGCAAGCAAATCAAGTTCTTTTGTATTATACGCAACAATTCCCATAAACCCTCCTAGTACATTATATGAAATTAGTATAAATAAAATTATTGATAATAGTTGATAATTACTAAAAATTATGATATTATTAACACGTACCAATTAGGGGATTAGTTAAATGGTATAATAGGAGTCTCCAAAACTTTTGTTGGGAGTTCGATTCTCTCATCCCCTGCCATAAGTATAATTCGAACTAATGTGTTCGTTAACATAAGCTTGATATGAACGTATCAAGCTTTTTTATTTAAGAAAATTTTATTTTGTTAAAAAGAAAATATGTAAAAAACTGTTGTACTAAGAACAAATGTTTGCTATAATATACAGCAAGGGAGGTTAGTTAAAATGAGTAACATAGAAGAATATGCAGAAAAGAACTTTGAGGATATAAAACACATTGATGAACATGAAAATGAGTTCTGGGAGGCAAGAGAATTAATGCCTTTACTAGAATATAGTAAATGGGAGAATTTTCATAAGGTTATAAAACGTGCGATGATTGCTTGTGAAACTAGTAATAATAAAGTAAGTGACCATTTTCCCGAGTTCAGGAAAATGGTTAACATAGGCTCAAAGACAAAGAGAGAAACTATTGATTATCATTTATCTAGATATGCTTGTTATTTAATAGTTCAAAATGCAAATCCTAGAAAAAAATCAGTAGCTCTTGGGCAAACTTATTTTGCAGTACAAACTAGAAAACAGGAAATTACTGAATTAGAATATTCAAAGTTAACTGAAGATGAAAAAAGACTATATACTAGAATTCTTGTTAATAACAAAAATAAATATTTATTTAAAACTGCTAGAGAAGCAGGTGTAGAAAATTTTGGCAAATTTAATAATTATGGATATAAAGGACTTTATAATGGAGAAACAGCTAAACAAATAGCAGAACGTAAAAATATAAAAGAAGATGAAGATATTCTTGATTATATGGGTAGTGAGGAACTAGGTGCAAATTTATTCCGTATTACACAAACTGAAGCTAAACTAAAAAAAGATAGTATATGTAATGAAGATGATGCTTGTTTAACTCATTATAACGTAGGTAAAACCGTTAGAAAAGCAATTAAAGAACTTGGAGGTAATATGCCAGAGACTTTACCAACTCCAGAAAAATCCGTAAAAGATTTAGAAAAAGACGAATTACAAAAAATTGGAAATAATTAATAAATATAATTATTGATATATAATATTGAAAAATAAAAAATTTTAATATCACAAGTCGTAGATGAAATGTAAATTGTTCAAATAGTATATAAATATGTTATAATTTTTATAGAATTAAAAATGGAGGAGTTATGAATATAGAGTTAGAAGCTAAAGAATTTGCAATAAAAGCGCATTGTGGTCAGGTAAGAAAAAGTGATATAGAAAAACCAATGATAATACATCCAATAAATGTTGGACAAATATTAAAACAATATGGATTTGATGAAAATGTTGTATCCGCAGGGTATTTACATGATGTTGTAGAAGATACATCATATGAATTTGATGATATAAAAAATTATTTTGGTGAAGATGTTGCTTCATTAGTATATGGTGCAAGTGAACCAGATAAAAGTTTATCTTGGGAAGAAAGAAAAAAACATACGATAGAGGAAACTAAAAAATTAGATTTAAGACATAAAGCAGTAATATGTGCGGATAAAATTAGTAATCTTGAAGATTTAAAAATATTATTTGGAATTAAAGGAAAATCTGATTTTTCAGCATTTAAAAGAGGATATGAATCTCAAAAATGGTACTATACTGAAGTTTATAATAGTTTAATATTTAATGAAGATGAAAATAATCCTATGTTCATAAGATTAAAAGAGTTAATAGATGAAATTTTTAATAATAAAGATAACGATGAATATGTAAAAAATATTATATTTAAGGATAATATAGAAGAATATAATAAATTAAGAAAAATACATTATAGAAAAGAAGAAGTATACAAACTAAAGAAAGTTTTATCTGATAATTCTCCATATGTTATTGAATTTACTGGAACACCTAGAACAGGTAAAACAAGTTTAATTAATAATTTAAAAGATTTTTTTAAAAAGAAAGGTTTTGTAGTAGATGTATTAGAAGAATTTACTACATCTGAAAAATATAAAAAAGAAATATATCCAACTTTAAAAGATAAATATAAAAATGTAGTTAATACAGAAATTCCCAAATATGTATTAAAACAATTAGAAGAATCAATTGAGAGAAAACCAGATATTATCATAATTGACAGATCTTTATTTGATAGATTAATTTGGGTTGATAGATTATATTTAAAAAACGGAATGAGTAAAGAAGAATATAGTGAATATAAAAAGTTATATATACCTTTAATTAAGAATAAAATTGATATTGTTATTTCAACATATGCAGATAGTTTAACTGCATTAAAACGTGATTATAACGTAAATTTATCACTTGAAAAGAGATCATTTCTTAATGAAGTAAATTTAAATGAATATAATGAATCATTATTAAATATGAAAAAGTTATCTGAAGAAGAAAATATAAACCTTAACTTATTTGATACAACAAATAAAAATCAAAGAGAGATATCTTTTGAAGTTGTAGATTGTTTATTAAAAGATATGAGACAAAATTTATTAGATAAGGTAAAAAAAGAATTTAGCTAGTTAATAACAAATTCAATTTAATTATTTCAACATTTAATATATTAGAAATATATATTAAGGAGAGTGAAATAATGGAAGAAAAGTTTGAAGTAGAGGTTTTAACTAGACTTGCTGTAATAGAGAGTAAAATAGATGATTATAAGACTATGAAAGAAAAGTCAGAAAAAGCATATAACATGGCTATACAAAATGAGTCTTCAATTGCAAAAATTGAAGATAGAAATAAGTGGTTATGGAGAACGGCAATAGGAGCATTAATAACTGGTTTAATAGGGATACTTATACTGTTTATTAAAGTAGGGATAGGAATAAACTAATATATATTAAAAAGGTCTAGAAATTTCTAGACTTTTTTGCTATAATTAATTTGTAATTGCCCAGTAGCCAAGTGGTAAGGCAGTAGACTCTGAATCTATTATGCGTTAGTTCGAATCTAACCTGGGCAGCCAACTGGCCTGTTGGTGAAGTGGCTTAACACACTGCCCTCTCACGGCAGCATTCATGGGTTCGAATCCCATACAGGTCACCATATTAGAACTATACTCAAACTAATAATTGTTTGAGTTTTTACATATATAATATAAAGGGGAAAAAATATGAAGAAAAATAAGATAAAATTTATACTACTTATTATTTTGATAGTTTTATTTTCTTTAATAACATATTTAATTAAAACTAATCATATATCAAATTTTGATAACTTTATTTATAATTCACTAGATAAAATAATGTGTGTACCACTTACTAATTTCTTTAAAGTAGTCACAAATTTTGCAAATTATATAGTTATAATTATTTTGTGTCTAGTATCATTTATAATTTCAAAAAATAAGTGGTATGGAGTATTTGTATCTGTGGACGCAATAAATAGTACTATTATAAATAAAATATTAAAATCAATATTTGTAAGACCAAGACCAGAAATCTTAAGATTAGTAAATGAATCAGGTTATAGTTTTCCAAGTGGTCACGCTATGGCATCATTTAGTTTTTATGGATTTATTATCTATTTAATATATAAATCAAATATTCAAAACAAGTACAAAAAAATATTATATATATTCTTATCATTAATAATATTATTAATAGGAATGAGTAGAATATATTTAGGAGTACATTACGCAAGTGATGTGTTAGCAGGATATATAATGGCAGGAATTCATCTTATAATTTACACATATTTAATAGAAAAATTGCAAAAAATGTCATAATTTGTCGATTAAAAAATATAAAAACAATATAGATAATATGTTGTTTTTTTGATATAATCATAAACGCAATTAAAAAAAGGAGTGAGTATTAAAATGGAAGAAATACATGATTATTCTATAACAGAGTTTTTTCTTAAAAAGAAAGAAGTTCTAGAAAATAAAAGTGTACTTGTAGATAAACCTGTAAATGAAATTATAGATAAAATTGATTCTTCTAAAAAAAGTAAAATAATATTATCTGGTCCAGAAGATAGTGGTAAAAAATTAACTACATTAAAGTATATGGATGAAAAAGAAGATTTATTTGTATATTTTAATTTAAATGATTTCGAATACTATAATATGATAAAGGATAAGAGTAAGACAGAAAGTTATATTGAGGCTATAATAGCAGGTGAATTACTTAAAGTATTATCTAGTCTTGGTCTTAATTCACAAATGTTATTTTTAGGTGCTAATATGCCATATATGGAACAAAACTTAGATTTAATTAGAAATTATCATGCTGGTGATTTAATATCTACATTAATATACAGAATAAAAAAACTAACAGACAAAAAATTAGTATTAGTAGTAGATAAAATAGATATGTTTGATGAAAATGTACAAAAAATAATATTTAAATATTTCGATATATTTGATCAAAATATAATTATATCTAGTGATGAAGAGGTATATGGTAATATTTATAGAAGAGAAAATCTTAAAGAAAAAGGTTTTGATATTATAAATATAGATTATGCAAAAGATCCAAAAGTATTAATAGATATTATAGATGCAAGAATAAAATTACATAATCAAAGTTGTAGTAATGAATATAAGTTAAAATTATTAGAGCAAATGCTTGATGAAGATGTAATAAAAAAAATAGCAGTATTATCAAATGGTAATATTAGAAAAATTTTATGTACTGCAAAACTTGCATATTCAAAATGTAATAGAGAATCAGAAAATAAATCCGCAGTAGGGAAATATATTTTAAATACGCTAGATAGATCTAAAAATATAACTGGATTTATGCTAGTAAAAACTTTATATTTATAACTTTACACATGTTTTAAAAAAAACTGTCAATAATGAGAGTTTTTTTTTGAATTATGGTATACTAATAGTGAGATTGTAGGTGAAAATAATGTTTAAAAAAAAGAAAGATAAAGAAGAATTAAATATAGAAAAAATAAATGAAAATGTAGATCTTTTAGGCAAAATTTTAAAAGTATTATTTATTGTACTTATAATAGTTGCAATTATGATAATAACTTATGTTGTAAAAGAGTGGAAAATATTATATTTCCTTGGTTCACTTTTAAAAATATTAATACCATTCTTTATAGGAATATTTATAGCTTGGTTATTTAATCCAATAGTAAAATTTTTAACTAAACATAAATTTAACAGAGTAGGCGCAACAATACTTGTATATGGTATATTTATAGTAGTGCTTACATTATTTATAGTATTTAGTGTACCAGTCGTAACTAAGGAAATAAATGATTTTATAAAAATAATTCCAAAATTAGGTCAAGGATTAAGTGACTTTATTGATAAAGTATTTGTTATCTTAGACCCTATCGTAAATGGCAATTCAGAATCTATTAAATCAGAAATTTATAACACTATTGCTACAATAGGTAAAGATATTACAGTAGGACTTCCAAATAAAATAATATCTATAGTAACTTCAATAGTATCTGGTCTTGGAACATTCTTAATAGGTTTATTTATAGGATTATATATGTTACTTGATTTTGATAATGTTAGCAAAGGCATAATAAATTTATTTCCAACTAAAGCACGTGAAAATATTAGAAGTTTAATGGATATTGCTAATAAAAATTTAGTTAATTATGTACAAGGTTTATTATTTACAACCACATTAGTATGGCTTGGAAATACAATAGGTTTTTCAATATCAGGTCTAAAAGCACCAGTATTATTTGCATTATTTTGTGGAGTAACAAATGTAATTCCATATATTGGGCCATGGATAGGAGCAGCTCCTGCAGTAATTGTAGGATTTACACAAGGAATACCTACAGGTATAGTAACAATTATAAGTGTTGTAGTAGTTCAAGCATTAGATAATGTAATATTTACACCACTTGTTCAAAGTAAAAACTTAAAATTACATCCAGTAACAATTATAATATCATTATTAATATTTGGACATT
>CAKPCA010000006.1 GCA_934141145.1 uncultured Bacilli bacterium | reverse complement strand
TCATTACTTATATTTGCTATTTTTTTCTCTTTTCCCCTAATTTTAAAAAAATATTTAAGTTTCCTTAAATATTTTTACATTATATTATCACCTGTCATAACATCTTTTATATTTCTAAGTAATAATTCTATTATATTTGCTTTTTCTATATCTTTGTCTATTGTAACATTTATTTTGTAAATTTCTTTATTATTTTCATATACAGATAAATAACCAACTACATCTCCTTTTTTTATAGGTATTTCTTCATTAGTTATATTTAATTTATAACTTAAGTTTCTATCTTTATTTCCTTTTTTATTTAAAACATTTATATCTTGAGTAGGTACTACATTTACTTTTCCATTTTTACTTTTATCATTTTTAAGAATACCTACTTTAGTTTTAGTAGTTAAGAAATTATTAACATTATACAAATTAAAACCATAATCTAACATTTTACTCATTTCTTCATTTCTTTTTGCACTTGTTTCTTCTCCCATTATTACACCTATTAATCTCATATCATTTCTTTTTGCAGTTGCAGTTAAGCAGTATCCTGCCTCTTTTGTGTAACCTGTTTTAAGTCCATCCATACCATCATATGTTTTTATTAATTTATTAGTATTTACAAGCCAAAACTTCTTGTTAGTATCTTGTCTTAAATAAGTTTCATAAATACCTGAATACTCAAGAATCTTGCTATGTCTTACAAGTTCTCTTGCCATTTGTGCCATATCATATGCTGTTGAATAGTGATTTGCTTCATCAAGTCCAGTTGCATTTTTAAAATTAGTATTTTTTAGTCCCATTTTTTTAGCTCTTTCATTCATTTTAAAAACAAATGCTTCTTCTGTACCTGATATTCTTTCTGCTAAAGCAACAATTGCATCATTTGCAGATCCAACACATATTCCTTTTAGTAAATCATTTACAGTCATTTCTTCTCCTGCTTCTAAATAGATTTGTGATCCACCCATAGATGCAGCATTTGCACTTACTTTTATTTTTTCATTTAAATCTAATGCACCTTTTTCTATTTCTTCCATTATTAAAATCAAACTCATTATCTTAGTCATTGATGCAGGAGCATATCTTTCATTTTCATTACTAGAATGAATTATTTCACCTGTTGATGCCTCAATTAATATCGAACTTTTTGCACTACTCGCTAAATTTAAATCTTCTGCTTTTACACTTGTCATAAATATAAATGACATTAAAAATATTAAAATAAACTTTTTCATATAACACCTCTAATAAAAAATATGATAAATATTTAAAAAAATAACAAATTATATATGTTGATTTATTATTTTTTTATTGATATAATGAAGAAAATAAGGATGGTAATAGTATGAAAAAGAAAAAACCAAACTATAAGCTTAGAAGAGATCTTGCTAAAATAATATTAGTGCTTATAATTATAATACCTATATTTCTTATTAATAAAACTAAAATTTTGCATGCACCTTTATATATTTCAAATATACAATATGCAGGAGTTATTGATTCATTATATAGTACTAACTATAATACAAAAGAAATAAAAGATTTAATTAATGATTTAAAGAATAAAAAGAAAATAGATAATAATACTAAAGACTATATACAAAAAATGAATAATATGGGATATAGCAAAAATGTAATTAGTTATGTACTTAAAAATCTGAATAAATCACAAAAAACTGATTTTTTAGCAAGAAAATATAACAAAGATTTTGAAGAATTTATAAACATAAAATATTTTAGTTATAAAAAATATGATAGATACTTAAAATATCAGAAAAAAAATAAAAAACTAAGTATAGATGACGTAGTAACAAGAATTGAATCAAATTTAGATAAAGAACCTTATGAAGATACAACTGTTGTTAAAAATCCAGATGACATAACTGTTCTTGTAAATAAATATCGTGAATTACCAGAAGATTATGAACCAAAAGATTTAGTAAATATGGATAGTGATTATGCAAATAATACATATGGACAAAAGAAACTTAGAAAAGAAGCTTATGAGAAATTCGTAGAAATGTGTGATGCTTCTAGAAAAGATGGCGTTAAGTTTTATGCAGAATCTGCATATAGAAGTCATGAATACCAAGGAGTAATATATAAAAATTATGTATATAATCATAGTCAGGAAGAAGCAGATAAATATGCCGCAAAAGCTGGATATTCAGAACATGAACTTGGACTTGCAGTAGATCTTGCCAATATTTGGACAATTACTACTAAAGGTGAAGAATATGCATGGCTTAGTAAAAATGCATACAAATATGGATATATAATTAGATATAAAAAGGAATGGGAAGATATTACTGGATGTGCGGAAGAAGCATGGCATATTAGATATGTTGGTGTTAAAGCCGCAACTATGATCCATAAAAAAAATATCACATATGAAGAATATTATGTAAAATATATTGCAAACAAATAAAATTGGACTAAAATCCAATTCTAGTTAAAAAAGAAACTTTCACATCACTTAAAAGCTTCTTTTTTTAATTCTGATTCATAAAGTTTTTTATACTCTTTTGATTTTTTTAATAATTCTTCATGTGTACCTTCTGCGGTTATTTTTCCATCTTCTAATAACATAATTTTATCACTATTTAATATAGTTGAAAATCTATGAGCAATAATTAAAATAGTATATTCACCTTTCATATTATTTATTGCTTCTTGTATTTTCTTTTGTGTTTCATTATCAAGTGCACTTGTTGCTTCATCAAATAAAATAATTTCTGTTTTTTGAACTAATGCTCTAGCAATTGCAAGTCTTTGTTTTTGTCCACCAGATAAATTTACTCCACCTTCTCCAACAACAGTATCATATTTATCAGGAAGCGTATTAATAAAATCATCTAAACATGCAGCTTTTAATGCTTCTATCATTTCTTCATCTGTAATATCTTCTTTTACTAATCTTAAATTATCTCTTATACTAAGATTAAAAATATATGGACTTTGATTAATGATTGTAATATTACCTCTTATTGAGTCTTTATCTAACTCATTAATATTAATTCCATCTATTGTTATTTCACCAGAATCTATATCATATAATTTACAAAGTAAACTAAATATTGTTGATTTACCTGCACCACTTTTACCAACAAATGCAGCAGTACTATTTGCTTTAACTTTAAAATTTATTTTATCTAGTATTTTCTTTTCATCATAAGCAAATGTAACATCTTTAAATTCAAAGTCACCATTAACTTTGTCTATATGTTTTTCTCCAAAACTTTCCTTTTCAAATTTATCACCATTCATTATTTCTTTTATTCTATCTACTGATAAATTAAAATCTTTAACTCTTTCAAGTAAGTAACCAATCCAATATATTACATCTGATACTCTACTTGAATAATTATGTATTATTAATGCGCTAGCAATATTAATATCTTTATTTTCTATTAAAAATATTAATAAAACAATAAGAAGAAAATCCTTTAAATCAAGAAGTGTTCCACGATATAAATTATAGTTTCTATCAACCTTATTCATTCTATATCTTTCTGTATTTAATTCAATAACTTTATTATGTAATTCATTTGTAAAACTATCTTCAGAATTAAGCATTTTAACATCTCTTATTCCTCTAACCATTTCACCAACAAAACTTGAAACTTTTTCATTCATTTTTCTAAATTTCTTATCATTTTCATTTCTTAACTTTACTCTTTTTCTTTCTACTAAATATAATATTATAGTCATAACCATTATATAAACAAATACAACTTTATTTATTATGAAAATAGCTACAAAAATACCAATATCTGTAATAATATTTGTTAAAAAATCAATAAGCATAGGAAATATATCTGATAATTTTGATGTGTCATTAGTAAGTCTTTGAATGAATAAACCTGAACCTGTACTATCAATATATTTATTTTCTATTTTCAATATTTCTTTACCTAAACTAGTTTGAAGATTTATATATGTCTCTCTAAACAAAATATTACTATTATGTCTTTTAAAATAATGACAAATATTTCTAAACCATTCAATTAATAAAATAACAAAAGCAATTAATAACAATTGATGAAATTCATTATCTGTTAAATATACAATTATTTTGGCCGATAATATTGGCACAACAACACTTATTGCAATTATTAAGATATTAACAATAATAAACCATATTAAGTTTTTCTTTTGATTTTTTGCATATTTCCATGTAAATTTAAGATTTTTTAAAAATTCCATAGTACCACCTCGCAATATAATTATACCAATAATATACATAAATACAACTCTTGAATTATCAAGATATTTTTGTTATAATATAGATGTACAAAAAAAGGTCATGTTATTGACCTTTTTTACTTTATAAAATACAATTTTTTAATATTTCTATTTTAATACTTCATAAATTATACTAATTTCATCAATATTTGTGTCATTTATTATAAATGCAGAGTTAAATTCATCTTGATTTATCGCATCATTAGTGAAAACATATCCTAGTGTATCATTTTCTTCAATTTTATCATTAACTTTCTTACATAATTCTATCCCAACACCATAATTTATAGAGTCTTCTTTACTTTTTCTACCTGCACCTAGAGAGTTTGCTAGTGATGCTAGTTTTATTGAATCTATATCTGTAATATATCCAGATTTTGTACTTTTTATTTCTATTTTATTTTTACAAATTTCTATAGTATTTATGTCACCAGATTGATATTTTACTAATTCTTTTAACTTATTTAATCCTTCTTTGTTTTTTAATTTTTCTATTACTAAATCTGTTGCATCTTCTACATTTATATTTTTTCCTAGTGAAACCATATATGATGCTAAAACTATACATAACTTAGTAAATCTTTCTTCACCATGTCCATCTAGTACATTAATTGCTTCTTTTACTTCTAAACCATTACCTATAGTTAATCCTAATGGATAATTCATATTAGTTAATATTACGACTACTTCTTTATTAAATCTTTTTCCAATATCAATCATTGTTTGTGCGAGTACTCGCGCATCATCTATATTTTTCATAAATGCACCTTTACCTACTTTTATATCTAATACTATTTTATCTGCACCTGACGCTAATTTTTTACTCATTATACTAGATGCTATAAGTGGTATTGATTCTGTTGTTCCAGTTACATCTCTTAAAGCATATATTTTTTTATCTGCTGGTACTAAATTACCTGTTTGTGAAACAAGTGCAATACCTATTTTATTTACTTGATCAATAAAATCATTTTCACTAATACTTGTATTAAATCCTTTTATTGATTCTAGTTTATCAATTGTACCACCTGTAAATCCAAGTCCTCTTCCACTCATTTTAGCAACAGGAACTCCGCATGCTGCAGCAAGAGGTCCAACTACTAAAGTTGTCTTATCTCCAATACCTCCTGTTGAATGTTTATCAACTTTTATACCTTTAATTTTAGATAAATCCATTCTGTCACCACTATCTAGCATTACCTTAGTTAAATTAAAAGTTTCTTCTTCACTCATACCATTTAATACAATAGCCATTAATAATGAACTCATTTGATAATCCTTAACATTATCTTTTAAATATTCATTTACCGCATATTTTATTTCATCATATGACAATATTTCTTTATTTTTCTTTTTAGTTATTATATCTATAATATTCAATTTTATCACCTACGATAAAATTATAACATAAAAAAAGTCAATTACATTGACTTTTTGATAATATATTCTACTCTTCTTTTTGGATCTTCTCTTAAATATTTTACAAAATCATTATTTTTTCTTATTTCCTGTATTATTTCAATATCTTCTTTAGGAAGAACCATATGATATTTTTCTTCATCTTCACTTACTACATCTATATCTCTACCAAGTAAGTAATCTGGTGTTGTTTCTAGTACATTTACTAAATCTATAAATGTGTCTAAATTAGGTGTCCTTGTTCCTTTTTCGTAACAACATATTGAAACTTTTGTTACATTTATCATATCGGCTAAGTTTTGTTGTGTTAATTTTTTTGCTTTTCTTAAAGTCTTTACTCTTTGACCAACAAACATATACTCACCTAGCCTTTCATTAACTTATGGTTAAATTATAGTAAAATAATAACCTTATATGTTTAATGTTAACTAAGTAGAAACTTTTTATACTAAAAAAGAAAAACATTATTCTGTTTTTCTACTAGTTAAAAATGTTACTTTTTCTGCGACTACTTCAGTAATATATTTTTTTGCTTCTTCTTTTTCATATACTCTTGTTTGTACTCTTCCTTTTACTCCTAAAAGGTCACCCTTTTTACAATAAGTAGTAGTATTTTCTGCTATACCTGTCCAAAGAATACAATCAATATAATCCGTTTCATATTCTCCATTTGGATTTTTATAACTTCTTGGTACTGCAAGTGTAATATTAGTTACATTCTTACCAGACTCAGTTTGTTTTAATTCAGGATCTTTTACAAGTCTTCCTACAATTACTATTTGATTTAACATTTCTATTTCTCCTTTCGAGGTATATAATATACGATATAAAAATATTAATCAAAGTGCAGAAATTCAATTTTTGCATGATTTTTTTATCAAAAATTTAGATTTGTATAACAAAAAAAGGAAATACTATTTAAAATATTTCCTAATTATATTATTTTTGACAAACTGGTTTAAAATTATTTTTTAATAAGTTACTTAATTCTACAGCATATTCTAAAGGAAGTTCTTCTCTAAATACTTCTATAAATCCAATTATAGAAAGTTCTATAGCTTTTTCTTCATCAATACCTCTACTCATTAAGTAAAATAAGTTTTCTTCATTTAATTTTGATACAGTCGCTTCATGTTCTATTAAAGAAGATTCATTTTTTACTATATTAGTTGGGACTGTATCGCTTTTAGAATCCTTATCTAAAAGAATTGTATCACATTTTATACTTGCTTTTGAATTAGTTGCGTCTTTTTCTATACTAACAATTCCTCTATATGTTGCATTACCACCATTTCTTGCGATTGATTTTGCAATTATAGAACTTTCTGTATTTTTACCTATATGTATCATTTTAGCACCAGTGTCTTGAACTTGATCTTTTCCGGCCATTGCAATTGATATACAATTTCCTTTTGCATTATCGCCTTTTAATATACAAGCAGGATATTTCATATTAACTTTTGATCCAATATTACCATCTATCCATTCCATTAGACCATTTTCTTCTACTATTGCTCTTTTCGTTACTAAATTATATACATTATTAGACCAATTTTGAATAGTAGTATATCTACATTTTGAATTTTTTCCTACAAATATTTCTACTACTGCGGCATGAAGTGAATCTGTAGTATAAGTAGGTGCGGTACAACCTTCTATATAATGAAGTTCAGAATCATCATCTACTATAATTAAAGTTCTTTCAAATTGTCCCATATCTTTTGTATTTATTCTAAAATAACTTTGAAGAGGTCTATCTAATTTTGTATGAGGAGGTACATAAATAAATGTTCCACCACTCCATACTGCACCATTTAATGCTGTAAACTTATTTTCATCTGATTTAACTAAAGTTCCAAAATATTTTTTAAATAGTTCTGGATATTTTTTTAATGCTGAATCTGTATCTAAAAATATTATATTTTTCTCTTCTAATTCCTTTATCATATTATGATATATTGCTTCACTATCATATTGAACTCCAAGACCATCTAAATAAGTTTTTTCTTGTTCTATAAGTCCAATATCATCAAATGTATTTTTTATATTTTTATTAATGGTATCCCACTTATTATGTACTTTGTTATCTACTTTTCTATAATAAGTTATGTCATTAAAATTTAATTTTATTTCAGGGCCAAATGAAGGAAGTGGTTTACTTTCAAACTCTCTATATGACTTAATTCTTAAATCACGCATCCAATCTGGTTCATTTTTTAACTTAGATATTTGTTCTACTTTTTCTTCATTTATTCCTTTTTCTAACTTAATTTCTTCCAAAAGAGTTCACCTCCATCATTTACTTTTTTCTATTAAATCTTTTATTCCAAGTATTCCAAGAGTTGCACATTTTTTTCTTGATGGTTGTTTATATATATCATTATATACGATTAACTCTTCAAGTAAATTTTCATCATACTCTTCTTCATTTATCATTTTTTCATAATTTTCTATTATGTTTAAAGCTTCTTCCTTTGTCTTTCCTAATAATTTACTAATTGAAATAGACATAGATGAAGTTGCTATAGCACAAGCTTCTCCATCAAATCTAATATCTTTTATTTTACCATCTTCCATTTTAAGTTCTATATCAAAATTATCTATACATGATGAATTATTTTTATTTTCTCTTATATATGAACTATCATTAAGTAGTCCTTTATTAAGTGGTTTTTCATAATTTTCTAATATTATTGCTCTTTTTAAATTACTATCCATTTTATACACCTAAACTTTCTTCTAATATATTTTCATTTTTTAGTGCGTTTATTAATTTATCTGCATCTTCCTTAGTATTATAAAAATATATACTAATTCTACATGTATTTTTTATTCCGAATTCATCTTCTAATTTTTTAGCGCAATGGCTTCCACTTCTTACACAAATATTATATTTATCTAAATATATTGCAGTATCTTGTGCAAATACTTTATCTACATTAAATGTTACTATTGCACCCTCTACATTTTCATTATAAAGTTTTATATGTTTTATTTTCTTTAATTCTTTTATTATGTATTCTTTTAGAGAATCACAAGATTCCTCAATATTATCTATTCCTACTTCATTAATATAATCTATTGCTGGTCCAAAACCTATAACACCAGCTATATTCTGAGTCCCTGCTTCTAATCTATATGGTAAATCTTTATAAACTACATTATCTACATCTGAAAATGCTACATTCATTCCGCCACCATATCTTATTGGTTTTATCTTATCAAGTAAATCATATTTACCATATAATACTCCAACACCAGTTGGGCCAAGCATTTTATGTGCTGAAAAAGATAAGAAATCAACATTTAAATCTTGTACATCTACTTTAGTATGTCCTACACTTTGTGCTCCATCTACTACAACTAAAATGCCTTTACTATGTGCATATTCTACTATTTTCTTAATAGGTCTCATATCTCCAATTACATTAGTAATATGTGCAAGTGATATAACTTTTGTCTTTTCAGTTATACTGTTTATAACATTTTCAATTGTTACCATATGATTTTCTGTTAATGGAATATACTTTACATTTATACCAATATCTTTTGATAATTCAAACCAAGGTAAAATATTAGATGCATGTTCTGCTTTTGTTATTAATACTTCATCCCCTTTATTTAAATTATATTTAAAATATCCATATATTATCATATTTAATGAATCAGTAGATCCACTTGTAAAAACTATTTCTTCACTCTTTTCTGCATTTATAAAATTCTTAACTTTATCTCTTACTTTTTCATATTCTGAACTTGCTTTTAAACTAATCTTATAATCTCCTCTATGTGCATTAGATGAATAATTATAATAATAATCATCCATTTTTTCCATAACACATTTAGGTTTTAAACTAGTCGCACCATTGTCAAAATATACAATATCCTTTTGTAGCATTGGGAAATCATTTTTATAATTCATTTTTTCACCTCCAATACTTATTAATTATTTTTAATATATCCTCTTTAATTTCATCATCAAGATAAAATTCATCAAGTAAAAATCCTTTTATTAACAAATTATAACTCATATCATAATCAAGACCTCTTGAGTTTAGATAGAACAATACTTCGTCTTCAAATTTACCAATATATGCACCATGGGATGCTTCTACATCATATTCATCGATATATAAGTTAGGATCTATCTTTGAATTATTGTTACCCATAAGAATTATTTTATTATCTTGTTTTAAAATACTTTTGGATGAACCTTTTGGTATATAACCATTATTTTCTATTAAAATCTTACTATCATTATAAGAAACACCATGAAGTATAGTATTACTAGTAGTATCACTTACATTATGATGAACATTTAATTTGTATATATTTTTATCATGAGATATTATTCCTGCATTAAATTTCACATCACTATTTTTACCATTTAAATTTATAGTAATATTTCTATTAATATCATTACTATCATCAAATACATTAATATTTAATTTTGAATTTGTACCAATATTATAAGTAATAGTATTTATTATATTTTTTGTATTTATTTCTACAATTGTTACAGATAAATTATCTTCTATATTAATAACTATATTTTTAGAAATATTTTCTAAATCTAATTTAAATATACCACTTTCGTTTATAGTTTTAATAATTTCAGAACTATTTACTAATGAATCTTCTAGTACTATTTTATTCATGTTATTTAATTTCATCTATGGTAGTTGTACATGAATTATCTTCTTTATTTGAAGTATATTTACCATAGCCTTCCTTTTCTATTTCTAAAGCAAGATCATAGTTACCACTTACTTTGATATTTCCATCTACCATAATATGTACAAAATCAGGTTTAATATATTCTAGTAATCTTGTATAATGTGTAATCATTAAAACAGATGCTTCTTTATGTTCTTTTAAATATGAATTAATATTTTCACTTACAATTCTTAAACTATCTACATCAAGTCCAGAATCTATTTCATCAAGTATTATAAATTTAGGTTCAAGTATTTTCATCTGAAGTATTTCATTTTTCTTTTTTTCACCACCAGAAAATCCTTTATTTATACTTCTATGAATCATATCATCTTTCATTTCTAAATCTTTTTCTGCCTTATTAATCTTTTTAATAAATTCAAATAGTGAAACATTATTTTCTTCATTATAATTTATTGCAGTTCTTAAAAAATCTGCGGTTGTTACTCCATCAATTTCACATGGCAACTGATTTGCTAAAAATATTCCTTTTCTTGCAATTTCATCTGTTGTCATATTTGTTATATCTACATTATCAAAATAAATTTTACCAGAATCTTTTGTATATTTTTTATTTGATAATATTGCTTTTGATAAAGTACTTTTACCAGTACCATTTGGACCCATTATTGCATGAATTTCGCCTGGATTTATTTCAATATTAAAATCTTTTAATATTTGTTTATCTAAAATGCTTACATTTAAATTTTCTATTTTCATCATATAATCCCCTCCAAACATATATATTTTACCATAAAATTATATATTTTTTTGAATTATTTTGATAAAATTATAAATAGGAAGGTGATTTATAAATGGATTGTATTTTTTGTAAGATTATAAAAGGAGATATTCCATCTTATACTGTATATGAAGATGATATTGTTAAAGTATTTTTAGACATTAATCCTATGAGTCCAGGACATATGTTAATTATACCTAAGAAACATTTTGAAAATTTGGATGATATTGATATAAATACATTAACACATATCAATGAAGTTGCTAAAAAGATGCATTTACTTCTTAAAGAAAAATTAAATATTGATGGAATGACTATAATGCAAAATAATGGTGATGTTCAAGATGTAAAACATTATCATATGCATATTAAACCATATTATAAAGAAAATAATGGTATTACAGTAGAAGAAGTTTATGAAAAATTAAAATAGAGCTTATCTAGCTCTATTTTTATATTCCATATTTTTAATTGTATCAACTAAACTATCTATACCATCTTCAGAATAAACATCACTAAATGATTCAATTTGATAAAGTGCTTGTAAATCAGAATAAAAGGCATCTATAGTTTGTACTAATCTATGTGCTTTTATAAACTGTAAATTACTCATATATATCTTTAACACTTTCTTAGAATAATTTATTTGTTCTAATAAGGCTTGCTTTTTTAAATTTTTTTCTCTTTCAGAAATTTGCTCATAAAAATATGTTCTTGGATTAACTTCTTCTTTATTTTTTGGTTCTGTTCTATGAAATTTATAAAGCTTAATCTTTTTATACATTTCATTTAATTTATCACTATCTCCTACATATACCTTTGTTGTACCACTTTCTATTCCTTTTAATAAACTATTTAAAGTTTCATCATCTACCTTTTTTATAAAGTTTGGTACTTCTACTCTTTTCATATATAAAATCCCCCTTTAAATACGCGCATATATTATCAAATTTATTAATATTTGTCAAATTTTCAAATACATAATTCTAAATTTAAATAAAATTTTATTACTTAGAGGGGAAAATTGATACAATAAGCTAATTAAAATTTAAACAATCAAATTATTATTGTTTCAATTTTAGTGCGACCATCATTATTGCAATTACTATTGTAATCACTATAATTGATATAACAATTATATTTGAAGAGCCTGTATTTACAATAGGTTTTATCTTATAAGTGCCTACTTTTATGCTCTTTTCTTTTAGCTTATTTTTAACTTTATCTTCGAAATATTTATATTCTGAAGAAATCATTTCAAGTTCTGATTTAGTTTCAAATAATATTGGATTTTCATAATTGTTATTTATTGCTATTTCAAGAATTTTATCTATTAAATTATCATAATCATTTTCTGTTTTAGAAAACTTTATACACTTTATGTTATTATTTGTAATTTTAAACCATTTATCTAAAGAATCAAATCCTTCGTTTTTTATTGCAGCATCTACATTTAGGCATAATCCTATATAATAGCTAGCTTCTTCTTCTGTAAAACCAAAGTCTTTTACAAGAAGTCTTCTTGAATAAATTATAGTATCAGATACTTGATTTAAATTATATCCAAAAGTTTTACCATCTAAATTATCATTTGTATTTTCAATTGCTACTACTATTTTATTTGATGCAAGTGTTGCTATACCAGTAACTATATTTAAAAAATATTTTTTTTGTTCATCAATAGTAGACCATTCAAATAAATCTAATGATAAATTAGAAGCATCTATAGTTATCATGTTTATATTATTTGTAATTAACTTTCTAATCTTTTGTTCTGTTACTTTTAAATTACTTAAATTAGGGTTAATAGCTGGAACATGGAATATTATATTTCCTCTATAAGATTTTAAAATATTTGATATATCAAAATCTTTACCATCAGATCTCATTTGAAGTTCTGTATTATAAGATTGAAGTTTAGTTGAAGTTTTGCATCGTTCTAATTGGTTACCTTGTACTAAATATCCTGCTTCATAAGAAATACCAATTTGATTTATTAAATCCATTTTACCTCAACTCCTATACTATCATTAACTTAATTATAACTTAAGTTTAAATAATTTTAAAGTAAAAAAGAAAAAAAATATAAGAAATTTCTCATATTTTTTTAAACTATTATTCATTATGAATATTTTTTATTATTTTTTCTATATTATTACCATAATTTATAGAATCATCATATACAAAAGTAAATTCTGGAATTTTTCTCATTTCTAATTTTCTTTTTATTACTTCTGATCTAATAAAACCTGATGCACCATTTAAATCATGGATACATTTATCTTTTTTACTATCGTCAAGCATAGTACAATATACTTTAGCATAAGATAAATCACTAGATAAATCTATATGTGTTACTGTTACAAATTTAATATCTTCATCTTTTACTTCAGTCATTAATATTTCACTTACTTCTTTAACTAATAAATTAGCAAGTCGTTCTGTTTTTATACTCATACTAACACCTCTTTATCTTTTGATTTCAACCATTTCATATGATTCGATTACATCATTTTCTTTAATATCACTATATTTTTCTAAAGTAATACCACATTCAAAACCTTTTTTAACTTCTTTTACTTGATCTTTCTCTTTTTGAAGGGTATTAATTGTTCCATCGTAAATAACTACACCATCTCTTATAAGTCTTGCTTTTGAATTTGCTTTTATAATACCATCTATTACCATAGAACCTGCAATTGTACCAACTTTAGAAAATTTAAATAATTTTCTTACTTCTGCTTCACCAAGCACTTTTTCTTCGTATTCTGGTTCAAGCATTCCTTTCATGGCACTTTCCATTTCTTCTACAAGTTTATATATTATATTATGAAGTCTAATATCTACATTATATTCTTTTGCATAATCCATAGTCTTTGCATTAGGTCTTACATTAAATCCAATTATTATTGCATCTGATGCATTTGCAAGTACTATATCACTTTCAGTGATAGTTCCAACACCACTTCTTATTACTTTTACTCTTACATCTTCTACCTCTATTTTAGAAAGAGCATTTTTAACAGCTTCTTCTGTACCTTTAACATCAGTTTTAAGTATTACATTTATTTCTTTTATACCTGATTGTATTTTACTAAATAAATCATCTAATGAAATTTTATCAGCAGATTTATTACTTGCAAGTCTTGCTTGTTCTTTTCTATTTTCTGCGATTGTTTTAGCTTCTTTTTCTGTTTCAAAAGCCATAAATCTATCTCCAGATGCTGGAACTTCATTTAATCCTGTTATTTCAACTGGTGTTGATGGAAGAGCTTCTACAACTTCTACACCTAAATCATTTTTTAATGTTCTAACTTTACCAAATGTAGTACCTACAACAATTGGATCACCAAGTCTAAGTGTTCCATTTTGAACAAGTAAAGTTACTGTTGAACCTACATTTTTATCAAGTCTTGATTCTATTACAGTACCCATTGCATATCTATTAGGATTTGCTTTCAATTCACTCATTTCTGAGACTAATTGAATACTTTCTAGTAATTCATCTATTCCTTCACCTGTAAGTGCTGAAATATTATTATATATTACATTACCACCCCAAGCTTCTGGTGTTAATCCATGTGCGGCCATCTCATTCATAACTTTTTCTGGATTTGCGCCTGGTTTATCGATTTTATTTACTGCAACTATTATTGGAACACCTGCGGCTTTAGCATGGTCAATTGCTTCTTCTGTTTGAGGCATTACACCATCATCAGCAGCTACAATTATTATAACTATATCTGTTACAGCTGCTCCTCTTGCTCTCATTTCAGTAAAAGCTTCGTGTCCTGGTGTATCTATAAAGGTAATTTTCTTACCATTTTTTTCAATTTGATACGCCCCGATATGTTGAGTTATTCCACCAAATTCATTGGTAGTTATATGACTATTACGAATGTAGTCAAGCAAGCTTGTTTTACCATGATCAACATGTCCCATTATTGTTACTACTGGTGGTCTTTCAACTAAATCTTTTGGATCATCATTTATTTCGAATTTTTCAAAATTTGTCTTGTCTTGTGATTCAAAACTCTTTAATGTTTTGTCATAATCAATTACAATCATCTCTACATCATCATAACTAAGAGAATTATTTAAACTAGCCATTATTCCTAAATTCATTAATTTCTTAATTATTTCTGTTGGATTAACATTTAATTCTTTTGCAAGATCACTAACTGTCATATTTTCTTTATAGACAATTATATCTGTATCATGTGATGCCTCATTTTGAGTTAATTTTTCTTTATTTTTATACATTGCTTTCTTTTTTGCATTAATATCTTCTTTAGATGTTTCACTTTTCTTTTTAATCTTTTGTTTTTTTATTGAATCATCAAATTTTAAGTGTGATGCACTTGCTAATTCTTCTGCTTTATCTTCAAGTTCAGCATCTAAATCATAGTCCTTTTCTTCAGTCATTTCATCAATGTATTCTACTTCTTCTTCCTCATTAACATTCATAACTAAAGCATTATCTAAGTCTATTACTTGATCTTCATTTAACTCATCATCTTCACTTGTTATATTATATCCTAATTCTTGTGCTTTTCTTATTACTTTTTCTACATCTACATTTATATCTAATGCGTATTCCTTAACACTCATCATAGGTAATCACCTCTTTCTTTAATTTTCTTTATTTACTGACTTAACCATTTTTAAAATTTTATCTGTAACTTCATCTACTTCTTCTTTATCTATATCATATTCTCCATATCTTACTACTTCAATTCCGGCTTGTTCTAACATATATTTGCTTATTTCAACAAGTTCTTTTTTTGAATACATTCTAAGATATACAACTCTTTTTATACCTACTTGTATTATTTCTTTAGTGCATTCAGTGCACGGAAACCAAGTTACATATAAAGTACTACCTTTTAAATCATCTAAACTTCCTCTTGCATTTAATATTGCATTTCTTTCAGCATGTACTACATAATAGTCCTTAATATGCTTTTTTATTCCAGTTTTTTCACCTGGAGATGACCAATCAAACAAATCATCATCCATACCTCTTGGAAGTCCATTGTATCCTACTGATAAAACTTTATTTTCAGAATTAACAATACATGCTCCTACTCTATTATTTGGATCTTTACTTCTTGCTGAAACTAATATAGCATTTGCCATAAAATATTCATCCCAAGTAAGATACTCTTTTCTCTTATTTGACATAATATTCACCCCTGAAAAATAATTTTAACTATTAATTACGTCTTCTATATTTTTATATACTTCTTCGCTTATACTTGTTTCTAAATGCTTTTCAAGTGCTTTTGTTCTTTTAGCATCATTTAACACATTTATATCTTTCTTTATATAAGCACCTCTACCATTAGCTTTACCAGTTAAATCTACAAAAACTTCACCATTATTATTCTTTACAACTCTAATAAGATCTTTCTTTTCTAATTTTTCCTTAGTAACTACACAAGTTCTAAGTGGCACTTTTCTTTGTTTCATAACTTCTCCTTATGCTTCGTAATATTTATATATATTAATTCCTTCTTCTTGTACTTGTTCTTTAGTTTTTACATCTATTTTACATTTAGTAAGTCTAGAAGCAAGCTTAACATTCTGACCTTTTCTACCAATAGCAAGTGATAAATCATCACCTTCCGCAATAGCAATTGCTTTATTATCTTTTGGATCAAGTATATAAACTTCTACTTCTTTTGCTGGAGATAATGCATTTTTAATAAATGTCTTTAAGTCTTTATCATAACGAACTACATCTATTTTTTCTCCATTTAATTCTTTTGATATTGCATTTATTCTTACACCTTTTTCACCTATACAAGCTCCTACAGCATCTACTTTTTCATTTTCAGAATAAACTGCTATTTTACTTCTGCTTCCTGCATCTCTTGCTACACTATAAAGTATTACAATACCTTCATTTAATTCTGGAATTTCATTTTCAAGTAATCTTTTTACAAATCCATAATGACTTCTTGAAAGTAATATTACAGGGCCACCTTTTTGGCCTAATTCTATTTTAGTAACATATACTTTTATTTGAGAACTCATTGTAAGAGTTTCACCTGGTATTATTTCTGATTTTGGAAGAATACCATGAGCTCTACCTAAATCAACATAATAATTTTGTTTATCTTCTCTTGATAAAGTACCAACTAATAATTCTCCTTCTTTACCTTCGAATTCATTCATGATACTTTCTCTTTCAGCTTCTCTTACTTTTTGTGTAAATACTTGCTTACATGTTGATGCGGCTACTCTACCAAAATCTTTTGGTGTTACTTCTTCTTCAATAGTATCTCCAACTTTTATTCCAGGATATTTGTCTTCTACTTCTTCAAGTAATACTTGTGCATCCTCATCATCTTCCATATTTATTTCATCTACTACAATCTTATATGAAACTACTTTTATATTACCAGTTTCTCTATCAATTGTTACTTTACTATTTGTTGCATTATAATTTTTCTTATATGCAGCATTAAGCGCTGTTTCAATATATTCAAATATTTCTTCCTCTGTTATTCCTTTTTCTTCAGCTAAAACTTTAGCAGCTCTTATAAATTCCATACCATTCATTTTATTCTCCTCCTTTTGAGCATACATCAAGTACATAACTATCTTCTATTATGTCTTCTTTATCTAGTATTGGATTAATTATGTTAGTCGCAAGAACACATGTATCAATATCTACATATGGCTTTTTATCAATAACAATAACTAGATTTTTAACACCATTTTCATATTCTAAAAGAACATCTACAACAGTAATTTTTTCCTTACTTAAAGGTCCCTCAATTAATTCTCGAACTTTGTTAAGCATATTCCCTCCATAATATAACTTAAAGAGTGAGGGGTCACCTCACTCTTCGCTGTCACAACAATTATAACATATTTTTATAAAATTGTAAGTATTTATTTAATTTTTTTGCTATAATTATATAGAAAGTAGTGATCGAATGAAAAATATAATTAAAAATACATGTATGTTCTTTGCATACTTCATATACGAAATAATAGTTTTAGTTGTAATGTTACTATTAAAAAATGCAGGAATAGATTTTAATAATAACACATATAAGAGTATCTATCTCATTATTACATCCTTAATATATATAATATTTGCAGTATTTATGTATAAAGATGAGTTAAAGGAAGATTTTAACAAATTTAAAAAAGATGGTGGAAAGTTATTCTTAAAATATTTGCCTATCTATATAGTAGGCATTATATTAATGGGCGCACTCAATATAATTATTTCAAAAATTACTAATTCAGTTATATCAAATAATGAACAAACTGTTAGAGAAACAATTAAATTGATGCCTATTTATATGTTTTTTTCAGTTTCAATTTATGCACCTATTGTAGAAGAGATAACATTTAGAAAAACATTCAAAAATATACTTCATAACAAGTATCTATTCATTATAATAAGTGGACTTGTATTTGGACTTATACATATTTCTGGAGATGTAACTATTAATAACTTTTTAATGTCTATTCCATATATGGTAATGGGGTGGACCTTTGGATACATATATTATGAAAGTGATAATATATTTACAACTATGACTTTGCATTTTGTACATAATACTATTTTATTTATTTTACAGATTATAGGAGGTTAGTATGAAAAATAATATCAAAATTGATTATGATGATGAAAATAATATTGATGAAGAATTTATAAATGAAGAACAAAAAAAGAAACATATAATAAGAAGAATATTCTTTGGGCTTATACTTATAATTGCACTTATAATTTTATATGCTAGATATGTTGGTACAACTGGATTAATTATAAAAGAATATAGCATTAATACTAGTGTACCAAAGTCATTTGATGGATTAAAAATTGCACATTTTTCTGACTTTCACTATGGTAGAACTACAAATATAGATTCACTTAAAAACTTGATAAAAGAAATAAATTTAACTAAACCAGACATTATTGTATTTACTGGTGATTTTATAGATAAAGATATTAAAGTAAATAATAATGATATAAATAACATAAAAAATGAATTAAGTAAGTTAAATAGCACATATGGTAAATACTATGTAACAGGAAATCACGATATAAAAAATGAACATTATAACGAAATATTTGATTATGCAGGATTTTCAAATATCAATGATAATTATGATATTATATATAGTAAAGATAATGAACCAATAATGTTGTCTGGGACTAACTATAATAGTGATTTAAATTACTTAAATGATCTATTTACAAAAGAACTTCCTAGTTACAAAATAAACATAATACATACACCAGATACATTTGATGATATTAAAAATTACAATTTTAACTTAGTTTTAGCAGGACATTCTCATAACGGACAAGTAGACTTACCTTTTTATGGTGCAATATATACACCAAAAGGTGCAAAAAAATATTATAAACCTTATTATAAAATAGATAATACTGACCTATATATCTCTAGTGGTATTGGTACATCTAATTATAACTTTAGACTGTTTAATAGACCATCATTTAATTTATATAGATTAAATGCAAAATAGTGATGAATCAATCATCACTATTTTTTATTGGAAAACTAACTAATACTTTAGTCCATTTACCATACTCAGTATAATAATTTATTTTACCATCTAAAGCATCTATTACTTCTTTACTAAAACATACTCCAAGACCAGTACCATCTTGTTTTGTCGTAAAAAATGGTTTATAAATATCCTTTAGAGTATTGCTATCTATCCCAGTACCATTATCTTCAACTGTAATATTTATATAATTATTGTCAACTATTGACTTTATACTTATCAAACCATTTCGTTCATTCTTTTCTTTTATTGCTTCCATAGAATTCTTAATTAAATTTATAAAAACTTGTTTTAATCTTTTATAATCACCATTTATATATATATCATCATCTACATTATTATAATTAAACTCTATTCTATTAGCTTCTACATAATTTTTAAAATCACTATATACTTCGTCTAGAAGCATTCCAATATCCATTTCTTCTTTATCTATATTTATTTTAGAAAAAGCTAAAAAGTCTTTTAAAAGTTCAAGTGTATGATCTATTTCATCTTTTAGTATTTTCACATATTTTTCACTTTTCTCAGTATCAGTCACATCAAACATATCTAAATATCCTTTACATACCGCAATTGGATTTTTAATTTCATGGGTTATTTTAAAGATAGAATCATTTATTACTTTTTCCTTTTTTAATTTTTGAATATTTAGATGCATGTCCATCATTGATTCACCAATATTAAATAAATATAGTATTAAAAATATAATAAACAAGAATATAAAACTTCCTAATATATTAAAGTTAGGTGCATATACATATGACATTACTGTTTTTATAACTGAAAATACTATAATAATATTAAGCATATTCTTTTTACCCTTTAAAACAAATGATAATATAAAATATACTAAGTATTCTATTACTAGATACATTATATTAAAATTAAAGATAGAATAAGATAATAATACTATTAAAACAGATAAAATAAATGTTGATAAATTTTTATTTTTTATTATAGATATTAAAAGCGGTACATTAACTAATATAAAAGCGGTATAATCATTGATGGTACTAGAAAATCTAACATATAAAAATAATGATGAATAAAATGCTAACGACAAGTATCCTTCTTTTGTTTTCTCTTTGTTCTCAGTTACATTAGCTAAATATAGAATATAACAAATAAGAGGAAATAAAATAAGTATAATGTTTAAAACCATATTATAAAACATAATTATCCCTTCCTTTGGTATAATTCTACATAATTAGACATAAAAAAAATGTCGAAAAAAGAAAAAAACGATATTTTTTTATCGTTTTAAATCATCAATATACTTTAAAAGCGTTTTAGCGTTAGGACCAAGTATTATTTTTAATTGATTGTCTATTTCAACTATACCTTTGGCCCCCATTTTTTGAATTGCTTCTTTATTTACTATAGATACATCTTTTAGTGTTACTTTAAATCTAGACATATTTACTTCCATAGAAATTATATTATCTTTACCACCCAAATAATCAACTAATTTATTTGCTTCTATATTAAAATCCTTTTTGTTTGCTTTTAATACTATTATTACAATAAATATAAGTACTGCTAATATTATTAAATATTGATAATTTATATCCATCTTTATCACCTAATATAATTATACTATATTTTATTAAAAAAACAAGCAAATACCCTCACTTTTAATAAACACTTGAATATCTTATAATAGAAAATATAATAAAGGGGTGGAATACATTATGTGTAAAAACAATTGTAATTGCATTAGTGATATATTAAAAGTTATCTATTTATTACAAAAAAATGCAGATAGAGAAGAAGATTGCATAGAAAGTTGCGATAAACCTAGTTTAGGACAATTCTCATGTTTATATTATAATACAAGACCAGTAATGCTATATACTTGCATGAGTAATGGAGTTACTCCATGGAGTGCACCAACTCAAAGAGTTGCAGTTCCAACTGCTACTTCAAATGTATTTAGAGTTGAAAAAATAGATAATTGTTGTGCTACATTCAGAGTATTAATTGCAAATGAAGATGGTACTTATACTTCTACTGAATCATTCTTTACAATGAACTTAGAATGTATATGTTGCATCAGATGTTTAGGTGATACATTTATAGAAAATGTTTAGTTAGAGAAAATCTATTTGGGTTATCTTTCTTACATCTATAAGTTCATCATCTATTGTTATAAGACTATTGTTGGTTCTTCCAATGATAGTTTTTTTTATTACTTCGCCAGAGTCCAGTGTAATAGATACATCTGCTTTATATACATAATTTGGAGAGGAAAAAATATCTTTTATCTGTCTGTTTATACTTTTTGATGAAACATTATCATTTTCTTGTACTACTACATTTTTTACACTTTCAAGTGCGGATGATAATACATCTTGAGTTTGATTTTTAGGATTACTCTTTACCTTTCCTTTATATAAACTTGGTAATTTTTTTTTCATATTATTTCACATCCTTTTTATTAAATTTTATGCATTAAATGACAAATATTTACTAAATTATTGACTATAATAAAAATGGTGAATGATATGAAAATAAAGACAAATCTAAAACTTATAGTGCCAATACTTATTTTTGCGATAATAAGTATAATATCAATTTATAGTGCACAAGGTATGCTTTCAGAATCATATAATGATTTATTTATAAAGCAAATATTATGGTATTTGCTTGGTTTTATGTGCGTAATTATTTTTAGCAAAAAAAGATTTAACTTTATATTTGATAAACCTTATATACTATATTTCGTTGGAATTATATCATTAATACTAGTGCTTTTTTTAGGTACAGAATCAAATGGTGCAAGATGCTGGTTTAAAGTACCTGGGATTGGTTCTGTTCAACCTAGCGAATTCATGAAAATATTTCTAATTCTTGTACTAGCAAAGGAATTAGATAAATATGCAAATAATAATTATGAGAGGACATTCAAAACAGAATTTAAAATAATTATTAAATGTTTTTTGATAACACTCATTCCTTCAATATTAACTTTTTTAGAACCAGATACTGGAATAGTTTTTATCTATTTTGCAATTATGATCGTAATGCTATTCACATTTGGAATTAGATATAGGTGGTTTGTAATAATTGGTGGGGTGGGAGCTTTACTAATTGGATCATTTTTATTTCTATTTTTCAAAGAGCAAGAATTGTTTATAAATATATTTGGAACAAATTTTTTCTATAGAATGGATAGATTACTTGATTGGTCAAATGGATCTGGTATGCAACTTACTAACGCACTCGCCGCTACAGGTAGTGCGGGGCTTTTTGGATATGGGATAAATAATACTCCTATATATTTTCCAGAACCACAAACTGATTTTATATTTTCTGTTTTTGCTAGTAATTTTGGATTTATAGGAAGTTTGGTTCTATTATTATCATTAATTTATTTTGACATGCAAATTATAAAAGTTGGAATAAATTCTGAAAAACAATATAAATATATAATCTCAGGTATTATTGCAATGCTTATATTTCAGCAAATACAAAATATTGGAATGAATATAGGGCTTCTTCCTATAACTGGTATTACTCTACCATTTGTAAGTTATGGTGGTTCTAGTTTAATAAGTTATATGATTATTTTTGGGATAATACTTAACATTGCAAATAAAAAGTAGTTTTATTAAACTACTTTAGCATATGTATATTTTTTTGCATTCTTTTCTTCTATATAACTATCTAAAGATGATATTAAATTTTGAAAACCTGCTTGTGTTACTATTTTATCAGAATAATCACATTCTACTGGCAACTCGCCATCTGTTATAAAAATTATATTCTTAACATCATAATCGTTAAATGATTTATTTATATATTCTAAGATTTCTGATTTCATTGTTTTACTATCTGTATGTTTTGTTATTTTGTAGCAATCTTCTATGCTTTTATGATGATTTAATACATGACTTTCGTCTTTATAAAATTGATTAGATAATTTTATATAGCTTTTTTCAGCCTTCAAATTAATATTTATTTCAGTCGGTTTTATATAATATGTCCCATAATTTTTGTCTGTAAAAAAAGAAAACATAATATTATCAGCGTTATTGATTTCTTTTATTTTCTTTAATTTTTCAAAAAATAATGGCATGTCGGGTTTTCTTTTTTCATAACCTTCGTCGCCATCATAACAATTTTCTATCTTACAAAAAACTAATACTACTTTTTCCATCTTATTTTTAAATCCTTCTATAATAATATTATCATAGATTTTAATAAGTTACAATATCAATAATATGTTTTTACAAGTATCTTTATATAATGTTCTTCAAATAACAAATATTTTTATCTATAATCAAGATTGACAAGAATTAATTACTTTCTAGTTAACGTTTTTACTTTTCTTTGAACAAAATCTTCTGAAACTTCAAAATATTTACTTAAATATAATGCAATCTTATTACCATACAAGCCATTATTAACTGCAATATTATATTGTTCAACAAATTTTTCGTTTGGGGCTAAAATATTTAATACAAAAGCTTCATACTTAGAGTATATTCTCTCATAATCTAAAGTATAAGTCATTGGTGTATTAGGATTAACATGATTTTTTTTATTTATTGCATCCATTAAATAATAACCTAATATTCTTGCAACTACTATTCTTTGTTCAAATATATGATCATTAAAATTTACAATAATCACCTTATCGCCACCATATAAATTATCAGAACCTTTTCCAACAATTAATTTTCCTGCAGCATTTCTTAAATCTTCACTGTATACTTTTAATCCATAATTTTTAGCGATTTTAACTATAGGTATAGCTATATTTTTTCCATCATAATTTAACAACTGCAAAATTTCATTAGCTGCTTCTTGTTCACTGTGACTAGTTGCTTTATTTTTTTCCAGTACATATTTTCTAAAATCTATTATATCACTCATAATCTGCCTCCTTTTAATACTAATTTTTTTGTATCTTTAAAACTTTTTAAAGCATCATATATATTTATATTTAAACAACATTCACAAAAATTAGGGTTTAATTTAAGCAAATCATTTTTAATTATATAATCAGAAAAAATATTAGCAATAGGATATCTTAACAAATAATTTACTCCAAAACCATATTGGTTAATAAATTTAACTTTATCATCATCAATATCTCTGATATCAATAAATCCATTTTTCTTATATAGATTTTCATAATATAATTCATATTTTACGGCTTTTAGCATTTCTTGTTCAAAATACATCCTGTTATTTCTTCTTGTTAAAATTAATTTTTTATATTTAGATTTATCTAACCAACTTTCAAATAACTTTTCGAAATAAAATGAAAATATCTCACCAAAATTCGTATGTTCGTCTGGTATAATTGGTGAGCCACTACTTCTATCAATAAAATGGGCAAATTCATGAACTAGCAAAAAAACATCCATATCATTTTTCGATAAACAAATTTTTGTTTTACAAGTTTTAATATTAGTTTCTGATGAGCCTTTTTCATTTGAAATCACAATTAATTTATTAGTTATTCCCTCTTTAATCATATTATAATATTCTATATCATATTGTTCATAGAATTTTAAGGCTAAATCTAATGGGGCAGAAATAGTTTTTAAATAACTTTCTTTTTCATATCCTTGAAAATAGTCTACTAATTCACAAATTATATCTTCTGATATAAATTTTTTACAATTTGATTGTACAATTACTTCTTTGACAAATCTATCAAATGACTCTTGATCCATTAAATCACCTCTTCTCACAAGTTAATTATATCATAATATTAATTATCTATATTCTAAAACATAATAAAATATAAAAAAACGAGCTATACAGATAGCCCGAATGAATTTCTAAAATGGTGGAGCCTAGGGGATTCGAACCCCTGACCTTCTCGGTGCAAGCGAGACGCTCTAGCCAACTGAGCCAAGGCCCCAAAATATTTGCAGTTTTCACCGCAAATAGATTATATCACAATGTTTTTTAAAAAGTCAACATTTATGCAATTAATTTTTCAACAACTTTGCATAATCTATCAAATTCTTTTTCATCATCAACACTAACAAGCATGTCACCCATATCAGTTGTTTGAACTTCAAAAATATAAGAATTATCAGGATTATCTAAATCATTAACAATGGCATAACTCTTATCGTTATCATCAAATGTACCAATTACTTCAACTTTTACTTTTTCACCATTTTCATCTTCCATTTCGATTACAATAGGATTATTTTCATTACATGTACATTCCTCAGAACAATTGCAATCATGTTCATCACAAGCACAATTGTCTTTGCAATTGCATTTCATTTCTTTTTCTTCCATAAATTTCCTCCATAAACATTTGTATTATAACACATTTACAATATTTAGTATATACCCTTGTTTTGCAAGTATACACTTTGTTTATGATCTTTTTCTTGTATTTCTCTTTCCAAGTTTCTGATCTATCTTAGCTGGTAACATATCTATCTTGTCGTAATTATCTGGTTTTAATAACAAATAGGGTTCTATCCCTAGCGCTTCACCAATTGCTTCCATTTTAGTTAAACTTGGAGAAAATTTTCCTCTTTCCAAATCACTAATATATTTTGGAGTTAAATTGGATAACTCCGCTAATTTTTCCTGTGTATAATTTTTACTAAATCTATACCATTTTAAATTAATTGCAAAACATTCCTTTAATGTAAATTTTACTGCTTCCATCTTCTCACCTACTACCACTTTAAGTATACTTTAAAAAAATTGCAATATACACCTAGTAAAAAACGACATTATATATTATAATATTTTTAGGTGGTAAACATATGGATAACAAAAAGATAAAAAATGAAGCTGAAAGAATAGCTAACGAATTAATTAAAACAAATGATAACAGTGAATCATTAGATACAATAATAGATAAACTTATAAAAAAAGAATTTAATAAATCAAAGATGAGTATACTTATTTATGTAACTAAAATATTATCAGAAAAACAATATGAAATAGTTAATTGTAATCCCTTTACAATAAAAAAAATACAAATATAAAAAGAAATTAGAAAAATGATCTAGTTTCTTTTATTTTCATATTCATCTAAAAAGCTTTTGTAAACTCCATTCGTTTTTGTTCCCAAAACACAATTTAAATTTACATTATCCATACTTTTAAAAATATTGTGATCAATATTTTTATTTATTTTTCGTAACTTTTTTATTAATTCTTTTATTTCTTTTCTTTTGCTACTTCCATCATTTATCAACGAGCATCCTTCTGTAAACCTGCATGCACAATTTATAAAAGTTAGTTCATTAAAATTTTTCCAAGAAATAATGTCTTCCTCTTTTACTAAATATAAAGGTCTAATAAGTTCTATACCTTCAAAATTATCACTATGAAGTTTGGGCATCATAGTTTTTATTTCAGAACCATAAAACATAGACAATAACGTAGTTTCGATAACATCATCAAAATGATGACCTAGAGCTATTTTATTACAACCGAGTTCCTTAGCTTTACTATATAAATAACCCCTTCTCATCCTTGCACATAAATAGCAAGGACTTTTAGAATCAACACTTGCGACCACATCAAAGATATCACTTTCAAACATTTCTATAGGAACATTAAGCAATTTTGCATTGTCCAAGATAAAATCTTTGTTATATTCATTATAACCAGGATCCATAACTACATAATGTACATCAAATGAAAACTTACCATGTTTTTGTAATTCTTGCACACATTTTGCAAGAAGAAAAGAATCCTTTCCACCAGATATACAAACCATTATGTTGTCTCCTTCGTGTATTAACTCATATTCTTGAACTGCTTTTACAAATTTACTCCAAATGTCTTTCCTATATTTTTTTATAATACTTCTTTCTATTTCTTTATATTTTTCCATTTACTTCATACTCCTTGTATATACTGTCAAATAATTTCAAAAATTCTTCTATTTCAGATTCTTTAGTTAGATGGGATAAACTAAGTCTAATTGATGATACTGACAATTTTTTATTTTGCGTTAATGCATACACTATTTTTGATGGAGTTTCAATAGGACAGCAAGATGTCTTCGTAGATACATAAATTTCATTTTCTTCTAATTTTTTTTGAATATCAAGTGATTTAGTACCAATAATACTAAAATTTAATATATATGGAATCGAATTATCTGTACTATTTATGTGTACATTATAATATTCTAATAGTTTATTTCTTATCATATCATGTAACTTTTCAACATATTTATATCTAACTTTTTGATTATCAATTGCAATTTCTAACGCTTTAGAAAACGCTGCAATAGACGCTAAATCGGGTGTACCACTACGATACATAGTAATACTTTTTCCACCACTAATCTGTGGTTTTAAGCTTACCCCTTTTTTCTTTATTAATGCGCCACTACTATTCAGTCCATAAAATTTATGTGGTGCTATTGTAATTAAGTCCACAAGAGAATAATCTAAATCTATTTTACCAATTGCTTGTGAAGCATCTGTATGAAAGTGACAATTAGGATAATTCTGTAACAGTTTCCCAATTTGCTCTATCGGCTGTTTGATGCCTAGTTCACTATCAACTGAACTTACACTGACTAAGATAGTGTCATTTCTTATTGATTTTTTTAGTTTTTCAATATCTATAATACCATCTTTCTGTATGGGTATAACGGTAATCTCAAACCCAAGTTCTTGCATATCTGTACATGAAGATACAATAGAATTGTGTTCGATTGAACTTATTATTATATGTTTACCAACGCTTTTATATCTTTCACAAATTCCCTTGATTGCTAAATTGTTAGACTCACTAGCACCAGAAGTGTATATTATCTCTTCATTTAGACATTTTAATTTTTGTGCAATTTTTGAGGTATATAATTCTATCAAATTTCTTTCTTCAACGCCAAGTTTGTGAGAAGAATTTGGATTTGCATAATACTTTTTTGAAATATCATAAAATAAGTCAAGGACAGCAGTATCAATAGGAGTAGATGATGCATAATCTAGATATATCATAAGAAAATTCCCTTTCTAATTATTAACCGACACTATTATACAAAAGAAGAATTTAATAGTCAACAAAAATATTATTTGTTCAGCAAATCCTTTCTAATGTAAATTTGATAATTTTCAAAATTTTTCAGCAAAACATAATTGTAACTATCACGTTTCATATCAAAATATATTGAATCTTTTTTATTAATCAGTAAATGAGTAAAATTGTATTTATCCAAATAATCTTTATAGTATAATTTATTATGTTGTAAATTATAGTACTCTTTAAATATATCACTCTTGTGATTATTTTTTTTGAGAAATACCTCCGCTCTCGGATCCATGCTACATTTTAATCCTCTATAAACAGCATAACTTCCATCATCAAAATAAGTGTAAAGTCTTACCGATTTCGAATCAAAATTTTTTAGCAAAAATTCTATTGGTTCTCTTGAGTCTGGATAAATATTCTTAGGTGTAATAAAAATTGTTGCTAAGAGAATAGTTACAAAAAATATAGTTATCAATTTGAAGGTTTTATGATAACTTACAAATATATTTTCAAAATCTATATCAGGAATTAAATCACTATATAAATATGCAAGCGGAAAGCAAGATGCAATTAAGAATAATGAACCACCACGATTTGTATCAAAAGCAAGGTATGTTGTTCCAAAAAGTAATAATAGATATCTAATTGGCAATTGCTTTTTTGAAAATATTTTAGGGCTAATAAAATATAGTATATATATTAAAATTATAATAGAAATAAAATTTTTACCATTTAATGTTGCAAAAGATAATGGCTGCAATTCAATAATTGTTTTTTCAAGTAATTCTTGTCCATATGAATTAAATACATATAGCAAATTATCAATTCCATATGGATTTATAAAGCCCATTAACAACATTAAAATCATAGTTAATATAATTGGTTTCAAACTATATCTATAAGCATCAGTACTTCTAATCTTTAAATAAATATAATTGATTATGTAAGGAATCATAAATATCAATAGCATAAAGAAAAACATACCATGGATATTTATCTGAAATAATGCAATTAAAGGTAATGGAATCAAATATTTTTTATTATTTGTTTTGGTATATGATTCCATAAAGTAAAGTAATAATGTTAAGTTTAAAAATGTAAATATTTGCGGTCTAGTAGTTATAAATCCTAATGATAAAAATGACATTGTTAAAATGGTTATTATTAATGAAACCACCTTATTGTTATTCGAGATTAATAGACATAATTTATAATAAAAATATATAATAACTAAAAAAATAGCTGTGACAAAAAATATTATCCCATATGCTTCAAAAAAATTATAAATTAAATAAAAAATAACTCCAGTTTCCCAACTTTGATACACAAAATCTAAACCATTATAAATGGTAAATGGAACATAGTATGGAAATCCGCTTTTTAATACATATTTACCTTCTGTAATAGTAAACCAAAAGTCATTATCAATAGATATACCAAATTTAAGAAAGATAAGTATTGGTATTATAAATAAAAATATATAATATATACTATTTTTTTTCATTTCTACCACCATATTTAGTATATCATAATTGAAGAACATATAAAATAATATTTAAAATTTATTTCCTTAGGGGATTTTGCACTTTTTTTAGCAAATAAATTATATAGGAGGTGATTTAATATTAATAAAGATTTTTTTACATTAAGCGAGAAATTGGAAAAAATTAAAAATTTAGGTTGGATTGAATGTGAAAATAAAAACAAAAGTGTGACTGGTAAAACTTTAGAAAATCTTCTTGAAATAAATCCAGATAATTTTGAAATTCCAGACTATAATTCAATTGAAATAAAAACAAAGGTAAGTAAGAGAGAAAACTATATAGATTTATTTTGTGCTACACCTGATAGTTATGTTTTAGAAATTAAGAGACTATATGATAAATATTCTTATTTAGATAGTAATAATACAAGAATTTTGAATTTTACACTATATGGCGAATTCGTAAAACCAATTAATAATAAGTATTCAGCTAAATTACGCATTGACTATAAAAGAAAAATGGTAATATTAGAAATATATGATAAAAATAATCAATTGGTCGATAATTTTTCATCTTGGTCGTTTAGTTTGCTAAAAGAAAAATTATATAGGAAATTAAAATATGTTTGCTTAGTTGAGGGGGAAAAGAATTTTTTTCATAATACATTATTTGTTAAATATACTAAATATAAATTCTATGAATTAAAGGAATTTAAAGAATTTATTGAATTATTAAAAAGAGGACAAATTAGAATATCATTTACCATAGGTGTATACAAAAGTGGAAAAAAAGCAGGAAAAATTCATGATCATGGAACGCAATTTAGTATAAGGAAGGAAAATATGAATCTTTTATTTAATGAATTAAAATTTTAATTTTGTTTAAGAAACAAAAGGTCAGGAACTAGTAAATGGTTTGGGACAGAAAAAAACAGACTCATAAGTCCGTTTAATTACTAATGGTCGGGAAGACAGGATTTGAACCTGCAACCTCTTGGTCCCAAACCAAGCGCACTGCCAAGTTGTGCTACTTCCCGATATATATGGTGCGCCCGAAGGGAGTCGAACCCCTGACCTTTTGGTTCGTAGCCAAACGCTCTATCCAGCTGAGCTACGAGCGCATTCATCGGCGTTATTTAATATATATCAAATGGTGGCTCCGGGCAGAATCGAACTGCCGACACAAGGATTTTCAGTCCTCTGCTCTACCGACTGAGCTACAGAGCCAAAAAAAATGGCGGTCCCGACGAGACTTGAACTCGCGATCTTCTGCGTGACAGGCAGACGTGTTAACCACTACACCACAGGACCAAATACTTAAATAAGCTATTTAAGTATACTAAATTTTTACTAAAATTGTCAATAGTTATTGAAAAATTTATGATTTTTTGCACAATTTATTTACTAGAATAAAAGATAATATCATAAAAAATATTGATATGATATAATTTAATTCAAATTTAAATCCCGGCAAAATAGCAAAAATCGATCCAAGAACAAACCCTACAATTAAGCTATACGTTTTAGAAAGATGGTTAGAAAATAAATAATTTATTAATTTAATCAAAATCACTAATCCTATAATAATTCCTAAAATAAATGGTATAAATTTTACATATTCAACTAAAGTAAATGAAAATGGATTAGAAATAAACATCAACATATAATCATACAACCCTAATAACATTAGAAAAAACGAACTACTAATACCAGGAATTATTTTTCCAGATATATATAAAAAACCTGATAAAAACAAATTAATAAAACTAACATCAACTAAATTAACTTTAGTAAAATTCCTTGTACAGGGCAAAACAAGCAAAAGAAGGGATAAAAGAAAAGCTATAATTATACAACAATAATTTAATTTACAAGAACAGTTTGTATCCTTATTAAATTGAGTAACTAGCATAGGTACTCCACCTAATATAAGACCAGCAAATATGTATCTCATGATAATTTCATACTGATTAAACAAAATCAGTAACAAATTACCAAAAACAACCATACCTGCAACCAAACCAAATAGAATTGGCATTAATTTTAACAATTTTTCAAGAAAAGAGACATCTTTTGCATTAATTAGGTATATTACCTTGTCGTATATTCCTAGCATTATTGCTATTACAGAACCACTAACTCCCGGCAAGACAACTCCCACTCCTATTAAAATACCTGCAAATATATTTTTTAACTTATTCACTTTCTAATTCCTTTATTACCTTTTTGGCATCATATCCACTGTCATATATTATTCTATCTACACCAATTTTATATAATCTACTTATATCAGCTTTGTTTATAACTCCCCATGCAGTAACTATAAAGCCTTCATCGTGCAATATTTTAACTTCAGATTTTTGCAGACCTATCGACATAACAAGTACCTGATTCAACTTTATATTCTTACACTTTTGTAAAACCCTTTGACTAAAATCATATGTTAACCATCCTAAGTTTAAAGCATTTGATATAGCTCTTATTTTTTCTAATATTTCGTACTTAAAAGATATCAACGTTATATATTCATTATTATATTTTTTAACGATATTTACAATCTTGGATTCATACCCTTCTTCCTTTATTTCCAAAAAAATATGCATCCTTTTTTGTGAAAAATATTTTAAAAAATCATCTAATCTTACTATTTTTTCACCGTGAAACTTGCTATTTCCAAAATCAAATTCTAATAGTTCTTCATATGTATAATCAGATACATTTCCACTTTTAGATGAAGTTCTATCTATGCTTTTATCATGTATTATTACCAATATATCATCTCTTGTTTTTCTAATATCACATTCAATGCCATCACTTTTTACAAACTCAGCAAGATAAAAAGCAGACATTGTATTTTCACACGCATAAGTACTTTCACCTCTGTGAGAATAAACTTTCATGTATATCACCGATATAATTATATGATAATATTCAAAAAAAATACTTTATTCAGGACTTATACTAATATACAATTACAGAGTATAAAAAAACTAACTGTAAAAGTTAGTTAAAATCTTATGGTTGCGGGAGCAGGATTTGAACCTGCGGCCTTTGGGTTATGAGCCCAACGAGCTACCGAGCTGCTCCATCCCGCGATGTACTTTGCACATAATCAATGGCGGAGAAAGAGGGATTCGAACCCCCGCGCCGGTTACCCGACCTCCCGGTTTTCAAGACCGGTCCCTTCAACCAGACTTGGGTATTTCTCCAAAAAATATGGTGCCTCAGGCCGGACTTGAACCGGCACGTGATTTAACTCACGCAGGATTTTAAGTCCTGTGCGTCTACCAATTCCGCCACTGAGGCAGGCACCATAATGTCCAATATTCACCAGACTCCTTAAGTATATAATAAATTTCTTTTTTTTGCAAGTATTTTTTTTACTTTTTTAACTAATATATCAAAAAAATAAAATTTATTGTCATACTAATTCAAAAAAATAGAAGTAACTATAAAAATTACTTCTATAAAACTGCTAATCGCAGAATATTGTCTAAATGGTGTCCTGTATGCGACTCGAACGCATGACCCTTTGATTAAAAGTCAAATGCTCTACCAACTGAGCTAACAGGACATATATAACACAAACATGGCTGCCTAGGCTAGATTCGAACTAGCGCATGTCAGAGTCAAAGTCTGATGCCTTACCACTTGGCTACTAGGCAAACTATGGTGGGGAGAGGTGGATTCGAACCACCGAACCCTAAGGAACAGATTTACAGTCTGCCGCGTTTAGCCACTTCGCTATCTCCCCACAAGTGGTGCCGAAAGCAGGAATTGAACCCGCAACCTACTGATTACAAGTCAGTTGCTCTACCAATTGAGCTATTTCGGCAAAATGGTGGACTCTACAGGACTCGAACCTGTGACCCCCTGCTTGTAAGGCAGGTGCTCTAACCAACTGAGCTAAGAATCCAATAAACATTGACATTAACAAATATATCATTGATATTAAGTTTTGTCAATTAGTAATTTAAATTTTTTTTAATTTATTTATTTTTTTCTATTTGAATAAGCTTTTCTTTCATCCAAATTGGAAGCAAATCTTTGAGTAAAAAGAACCCTAAATCAGTTTCCTTCAAAGATCCACGTACATTTTTTAAAGATAATTTCAAATGCTTAGCACTATTATCTACATCAATTATCTTGGCATTCAACATATCGCCAACTTTTATATAATTATTAATATCATTTATATATTTTCCAGTTATTTCGGAAATATGTATCAAACCACTATAACCATCACCAACACTTACAAATGCACCATATGGTTCTACCGCCGTAACACATACATTAATTATATTCCCAACTTCATATTTATTCATAATGCTTCCCTCACAAATATTATAACACAAATATTAAATTTTTATAGCTTATTTATAGCTTACACTTTACTATATTTACTATTACGTGTATAATTTGTTTGGAGGTTCTTATGAAAATTGAAGACAAAATCAAAGAAGTACTTGAAAAAATACGACCATTTTTAATTAACGATGGTGGCGATGCTAAATTTGTCAAATACGAAGACGGAATAGCATACATAAAAATGCTAGGAACATGCTCAAACTGCTTATATTCCGGCATAACTATACAAGATACAATTGAATCAATATTAACATCAGAAATTCCTGAAGTTATTGGAGTAAGAGAATATATAGAAGACATTAATTAAAATGTCTTTTTATTAACCATTCTAATGGCTGCATATTTATTTTTTTATTATAAACAATATATTTATACATTATACATAAAAACTCCTCAAATTCATACGATTTATCTATTATTTTTACTACCCTTTCCTCATTTAAATTATTGTTTATCACTTCATCATATATATCAAAGTAATAAGTTGGAAATAATAACCTAGCATATAGCAGCACATACTCGTCATCAGTAAAATTAAACATATCTATAAAAGACCTTACCTCATAAAAATCAAATTTATCATAAAAAAAACAATCTTTTATATATTCGGATATATCTCTTATTCTACTATCAACAACAAAATTTAACGGATTATAAAACTCAAAACTCCCATCATTTACTTTAATCCTTTTATGGGTTACTACGGGATATATTTCTCCCTTATTAGGATTATTGACTATATAACTTATAGCATTTTCTCCAAGTCCTATATAATAACTCAAGCTATCACACAGTATAGGATATTTTTTCCCAAATTGACTAATCTGGTATTCATAATAATCTATTTTATCTCCCCACATTTTTACCCAGTCTATCCTTAGGAGTGATTTATCAAATTCGATTCCTTTTGTCATATTTTGAATATAATTGATATCGTTTAAAAATACTCTATCATTTTTATAATTGCATATTTTCAAAAGTACACAGGGTATATCATTTATAATAGTTATAACCTGGTTATCTTTATTCATTATTATTTCGTGCACAATACATCTTCTTTTTTTCATTTCTAGATTTAATTTATACAACGCTATTATATCTTCATAAGGTCTAGTATATTTAACTAAATGATATTCATTATTTTGAAAATAGAAATAATAATCATTATCGGTTTTAACAAGATTTTCAATTGAAATGCCGTAATAATAATTTATGGTATTTTTCATAATATCACCTATCCGCCTACATTATTATATGGCCTAAAGCAACAATTATGAACAAAAAAAAGACCTATTTGGCCTCTTCTACAACTCTGGTTTCTCTTATCAATGTTACTTTTATTGTACCAGGATACTGCATTTCATTTTCTATTTTATTTTTTATATCTCGTGCTACTTTTATTGCAGTCAATTCATCAATTTCTTCTGGCTTAACTATAACTCTTAATTCCCTTCCAGCTTGAACTGCGAATGACTTTTCTATACCATCAAAACTATTTGCAATATCTTCAAGTTGTTGTAATCTCTTAATATAGTTTTCAAGTGAATCATTTCTTGCCCCAGGTCTTGATGCGCTTATAGCATCTGCAACTGCGACCAAAGAAGAAATAACACTTGTCGCTGGAGTATCTCCATGGTGTGAGGCTATTGCATTTAAAACAACTTCATCTTCATTGTATTTTTTTGCTATCTCTAACCCAACATCTACATGGCTTCCCTCTATTTCAAAATCAATAGCTTTACCTATATCATGAAGTAGTCCTGCTCTTTTTGCTAGACTTACATTTTCTCCAATTTCAGCTGCAAGTAATCCGGATAAATTAGCTACTTCAATAGAATGCTGTAATACATTTTGTCCATAACTAGTTCTAAAGTGTAATTTACCTATAATCTCTACAAGTTCTGGATCTATTTTAGTAATACCAAGTGAAACTATTGCTTCTTCACCTTTTTCAATTATCTTGTTATGTATCTCAACGCATGTCTTATCATATATTTCTTCTATTCTACCGGGATGAATTCTACCATCTTTTATTAGAGTTTCAATAGTATTTTTTGCTATCTCTCTTCTCAAAGGATCAAAACTAGATATTACAATAGTTTCTGGTGTATCATCTATAATTAAATCAACACCTGTTACAGCTTCTATTGTTCTAATATTTCTACCTTCTCTACCTATTATTCTACCTTTCATATCATCATTTGGTAAATTTATAACTGATATAGTAACTTCATTTGTAACATCAGATGCATATTTTTGCATTGATAATGCTAGTAAATTTTTTGCTTTTTTATCTACATCAAGTTTTGCTTCTGCCTCTTTATCTTTGATGTATGCAGCGATTTCTTTTGTCATTGAATCTTCTACTTTTTGCATTATTTGTTTTTTTGCTTCTTCTTTTGTTAATCCTGAAATATTTTCAAGTTTTGTTATTTGTTCTTTTAATTTTTCATTTGTTTGTTCTTCTAACACTTGAATATCTTTTTGCCTTTGTACTAAGTTATTTTCTTTTTCTGATAATAAATTTTCTCTATCTTGAAGTATTTGATCACGTCTATCTATGCTATTTTCTCTTTGTTGTAATCTTTCTTCGTTTGCGACTACTTCACTTTTTCTTTCTTTAATTTCTCTTTCTAATTCTTGCTTTAATTTATATTGTTCTTCTTTTACTTCTAAAATTGTATCTCTTTTAAATTTTTCTGCTTCTTTTTTTGCTTTTTCTATTATATCATCAGATTTCTTTTCTTTCGATTTAGAAATTAAAATAACAATCACTACTGTAAATAGTACTCCAAAAATCAATCCAAGAGCAGAAAATAGTATTTTTTCCATATTCTCCTCCATATTGATTTATATATTTTAAATTAAACTATACATTACTAGTATAAAATTTATTTTGAATAAAGTCAACAATAGTTTTTGATTTATATCATATCATTAATTATAGGGGACTTTTCTATGAATTTAATACCAAATATTCCACCAAAATTATTTTCTTTAAGTGCAGTTGCTGTTGGATACTTGCTAATTGATGATATGACAGCTAATGAGCAAAATGCAGTTGGCAACTGGCTAATGCTAGTAGCGCAAGTAGTAAGTACTAATGCTTTTTATAAACAAGTTATGCAAGAAAGAAACTTAGACTCTACAAATACTCATAGTTACAATGAAAATGATACTATAGTTATGATGCAAAAAATGATGGATGCTTTAAAAAAGGAAATTGACAAACTTAAAAAGGAAGTTTAATCACTTCCTTGTATTATAATAATAATTAAATTCAGATAATTCTGTGGATAAATTTTCTAAATCTTCTAAGTCATAGTTTTCACTAATGATTGTTTCTATTTCAAATATTAAATCTCTTATATGACTATATTTTTTATAATCAATATTATACCTATCTAATACTTCTATCTGCCTATTAGATAAATACATATCATCTGTTATCTTATTTAATTTATTATCAATTGTAACTTTTTTTAACATATTATCAATATCATTAACATCAAACATTTTAAGACTTCTTTCCTAACGTTAAATTTTTGCATAATTCATCATAGTCAAATCCATTATTTCTATTAATATATGCTTCAAGCAAATCATAAATTTCACAAAAATGAATATTTCTAATTACATCATCCATATCTGATTTATAATATTTATTAAGTCTTTTTGCCCTATCTGCGATAAGCTTATATTTGGGATTTTCCCTATCCATATCTTCTACAGAATATTTATCAAATAAATCACAAGTTAAATCAATATCTGATTCTATCAATTTAATTACTAGTTTTTTTGCTGCATCTAAATCTATAAATCTTAAATTATGAATATATACAGATGCACTATTTAATAAGTATTCATCAGAAAGTTTGCCTTTACATTTATTGTATTTATCAAGCATATAATCAAGAGTTACGTCTATATCATAGTTTTCTAAATCTTGATAGTAAAGTGAATTTACTCTAGATATTTTTTTTCTTTCTTCAATTGGTATCTTTTTTAGTTTTAATACCTTGTCATAGATACTACCCTCTGAAAATGAAACAATTGAATTAATCATTTTTATTGCTATATTCAGATTTAAAGAAAATAAATTGTTTAAACTCTTAGTACTTGTAATACCTTTTAAAAAATCATATATTTTTTTCCTTTCACCCTCTAGTCTACCTTCTATTTCTTCTATATATAAATCTGTATATAAGTCACTATATCCAGTCATTAATAGTGTATTATATATAACATTCACATTTTTACTTTGACTTGCCGCACCCGCTATTCCTAAATAGACACTAATATATAGGTCCATTTCATCATAATCTTCTATACCTCTTTTTTGTAATATTTGCTCTAATTGTTCTTCTAAATTGCAAATATATTTTCTTACTTCTCTATTATAATTTGTTACCATGCATTCCACCTCTTATGGAGTAGTATTTTATAACCTTTTTATCATTCTGTCAAATTAGACACTGCTTTTATTATAGCAATTTTACCATATTCATAAGTTAAAGAACCTTGCATATATGCAATATAGGGTTTTCTAATTGGTCCATCACAAGAAAGTTCTATTGAAGAACCTTGTGTAAATGTACCAGCTGCCATTATTACTTTATCTTCATAACCTGGCATATCCCATGGCATAGGAATAGCAAATGAATCTACTGGTGATGCCATTTGAATACCTTGACAATACTTAACTAAATCCTCTTCTTTTCCAAATTCAATATTTTGAACAATATCTACTCTTTCATCATTGTATCTTGGTTCTACTTTATATCCTAATTCTTCTAATACTTTACTTGCAAGTACAGCAGTTTTAAGTGCTGATGCAACCACACTTGGTGAGAAAAATAACCCCTCTAAAATTTGTTTATTAATACCAAGTGTTGGACCTACTTCCCTACCTTCACCTGGAAGTGTTAACCTTTCACCCGCTAAATCCACTAATCTTTTTTTACCAGCAATATAAGCACCATTAGGAGCAATTCCTCCACCTAAATTCTTTATAAGTGAACCAACTATTATATCCGCACCCATTTCAATTGGTGAAACCTTATCTACAAATTCACAATAACAATTATCAACCATAATAATTACGTCTTTATCATAATTTCTAATTAAATCTACTACTTTTTTTATTTTTGAATTCGATATACTTTTTCTTGTGGAATATCCTTTTGATCTTTGTATTTCAATTAACTTTATTTTTGATTTTTTTAATCTTTCTTCTATTTTTTCATAATCAAAATCATCATTAACTAAATCGATTTGTTCATAATTTACACCAAATGATTTTAGTGAGCTATCATTTGGAACAATACCTATAACTTCATGAAGTGTATCATAAGGTAGACCACTTATACTAAGCATTGTGTCACCAGGTCTTAAATACGCAAATAAAGCAACTGTAAGAGCATGTGAACCTGATATAAATTGACTTCTAACAAGAGCATCCTCTGCGCCAAAAATTTCAGCATATATCTTTTCTATTACATCTCTACCAATATCATCATATCCATAACCTGTTGTTTGTGAAAAATGTGCTTCTGATAATTTATTATTCCAAAAAGCATTTAAAACTTTCAAACTATTATATTCACAAATTTCATCTATTTTTTTAAACTCTTTATCTAATTCTTTCTCTGAATCATTTACTAATTTTATTATTTTTTCGTCCATACTAATCCTCCAATTCTATTATCATGCCACTTTTAATCTGTTCATCTTTTATAATATTAATTATTTGTTTTGATACATCTTCTACTGTGGATAATTTTTCTTGACCTATTCTTTTAAGTTCACTATCTAAAAATTCTGGGTTCATCTCCCTTATGCTTTCTGTATCAATCCACCCAGGCATAACTGAAATTACTTTAACATTTTTTAGTGCAAAGGATAAAGTTTTAGTTAATGAATTAAGTCCAGCCTTACTCGCACAATAATCCATACTTATATCATTATATGTATTAACAGCGTCTTTTGATGAGATATTAACAATCATGCCATCATTCATATATTTATATGCATATTTTGAAACAAGAAAAGGCCCAACTAAATTTGTTTCAAGTACTTTCATAAATTCTTCTTTTGTTTTATCATAAATATAATTATCCTGTGCATAAGCAGCATTATTTATAACAATGTCTATCTTACCAAAGTTATCCACAATATAAGTTATCGTATTTTTTATAGAATTTTCATCTGTTACATCACATTTAACACTTAATGCTTTTACATTATACTTTTCTTCTATATATTTTTTTAGCCACTCTGCTTTTTCTTTGCTATTATTATATCCAATTACTACATTACATCCATTTTTTGATAACTCTTCTATTAAACCTTTTCCAAGTCCAATAGACGCACCAGTTACAAAAGCTACTTTTTTATTTAAATCCAAGAATACCACTTCCTTAAAAAATATTATATCATTATTCATATAGAAAAAAAAGAACTACTCTGTTCTTTTAATTATATCTCTAGCAGATACAAGTCCAGTTGCAGCTGCTGTAACTATATTACCTGCTTTACCTGCACCATCACCTATAAAATATACATTATAATTATCAAGTTTAAAATTATCATCTGTTGTTATTTCATTACTAAAGAATTTTATTTCTGGTCCATAAAGAAGTGTTTCATCATTATTCACACCAGGAATTATTTTATCAAGTTCTTCTAGTCCTTCTAATATATTTACTATTATTCTATGAGGAAGTACAAGTGCTAAATCACCTGCTACACAATCCTCTAAAGTTGGTGTAATAAATGATTTATTTATTCTTCCCCAATTACTTCTTCTACCATTTTTCAAATCTCTAAGTGTTTGAATTATTGGTTTTGAATCACCTAAAACATTTGCAATTTTAGCAATAGATTCACCATATTCTCTTGTATTTGTAACTGGTTCTGTTAAATTAACTTTACTAATAAATGCAAAATTCGAATTATTTGATTTAATATCTTTTAATGAATGCCCATTTACACATATATATCCATAGTAATTTTCTTTAGCAACAAAACCTCCAGGATTTGTACAAAATGTTCTTATTTCATCATTATATGTTTTTGTTTTTATAAATATTGTTGGATCATATATAACACTACATATTTCCTCAAGTACTTCTTTTCTAACTTCAACTCTAACACCAATTTCAATACTCTTTGATAAATATGGAATATTATATTTATCAGCAAGTTCTTGTATCCATTTTGCACCTGTTCTTCCTGGTGCGATTACAACATTTTTAGATTTTACTTCTTTTTTTTCTTTTAATTCTTCATATCTAATTATATGTTCATCTTCTTTTATACTTTCTATATCAGTAACATTAGTGCATTCTTTAATAGTAACGCCTTTTTCTTCTAAATAATTACTGAATTCCTCAATATATTGAGGCAAATGATCACTACCTAAATGTTTTTGCTTTATTAAAAGTAGTCTATCTCCTAATCTTGTAACCTTTTTTTGTATTTCTTTTGCTTCTTCCATATTGCTAGGAAAAACTTCTGCATCCATATGAAATTTATTAAAAATTTCTTCAGTTTCATCTATCAATTTATAGGCTTCTTCGTCTTTCATATATCTAAATAAATCTGATTTTCCTAATTTTGGAATAAAATTTAATTTACCATCAGAAAAAGTTCCAGCACCACCATAACCTGATAATATATTACATGGGTTACAATTTTTACATTCTGTTTTATTTTTATTCATCGAACAAACTCTATTTTTAACAAGTCTACCTTTTTCTAACATTAATATTTTTAAATTTGGATTTTTTTGTGTAAGTTCATAAGCGCAAAATAATCCGGCAGGTCCAGCACCTACTATAACAACATCATACATTCATTTAACCTCCTAAGATAATTATAACATGTATATCAATATTTATAAAGTTTCAATATAACACAAAAAAAGAAGTATATATTCTTATACTTCAAATTTTATATTTACTAAATATCTTTCTCCCACTTCCATTTAGTTACTATATCCATATCTTTACCATATTCTCTTATATATTCATTATGTTCAACTAATTTATCTTTACACCATTCTATAAGTTCAGAAGATTTATCACCAAGTTTAACATATTTAAGAACATCTATAACCAAATTAAATCTATCTATTTTATTTTGTACACGCATATCAAATGGTGTTGTTATTGTTCCTTCTTCCATATAACCATGTACATGAATATTTTTATTATGCCTATTATAAGTTAATTGATGAATTAAAGATGGATAACCATGGAATGCAAAAATAATAGGTTTATTTTTTGTAAATATTGCATCATAATCTTCATCTGTAAGTCCGTGTGGATGTTTATTATTAGATTCCAATCTCATTAAGTCTACTACATTTACAACTCTTACTTTCAATTTAGGAAATTTATCATTTAGTATACTAGTTGCGGCTAAAACTTCAAGTGTTGGAGTATCACCAGCACATGCAAGCACTACATCTGGTTCTTTACCTTCATCATTTGATGCCCATGGCCATATTCCTATTCCTTTTGTACAATGTTTTATAGCTTCATCCATAGTAAGCCACTGATATCTTGGATGCTTTGAAGCAACTATTACATTTATATAATTTTTTGTACTTATTACATGATCAAAACAAGATATTAAGCAATTAGCATCTGGTGGTAAATACATTCTAACTATATCTGCTTTTTTAGTAACCAAATGATTTAAAAATCCTGGATCTTGATGCGTATAACCATTATGATCTTGTTGCCATATATGAGAAGATAAAATTATATTGAGTGAAGAAATATCTTCTCTCCAAGAAAGTTCTTTTGTTACTTTAAGCCATTTTGCGTGTTGTGAAACCATTGAATCAATTATTCTTGCAAATGCCTCATAACTATGTATAAAGCCATGTCTACCTGTAAGCAGATATCCTTCTAATGCTCCTTCACAAAAATGTTCTGATAAATATGAGTCAATTACTCTACCATTTACATCTAAATACTCATCATTATCATATGTTTTGTTTACCCATTGTCTATCAGTTTCTTCAAAAATTGCATTTAGTCTATTAGATAATGCTTCATCTGGGCCAAAAATTCTAAAGTTTTTCTCATCTTCATTTAATTTTATTACATCTCTTACATACTTACCAAGTTCTATCATATCTTGTGCAATAATAGATCCATGTTTATCAAACTTAACCGCATAATCTTTAAAATCAGGTTTTCTTAAATCTTTTAAAAGTTTACCCCCATTTGCATGAATATTAGCGCTCATTCTTCTATAACCTTGCGGAGCTAATTTTCTTAAATCACTTCTAAATTTACCATCTTCATCAAACAATTCTTCTGGTTTATAACTTTTAAGCCAATGCTCTAATATTTCTAAGTTTTTATCATTGGAAGAATTAATTGCGATTGGGACTTGGTGTGCTCTAAATGTTCCTTCTATTTGCTTTCCTTCTACAACTCTTGGACCCGTCCAACCTTTTGGAGTTCTAAGTATAAGCATAGGCCACATTGGTCTTCTAATTTTATCATTTACCTTCGCATCTGATTTTATTTTTTTTATCTTTAGTACTATTTCATCTAATGCTTCTGCCATTTTTACATGCATTTGTTTAGGATCTGATCCTTCTACATAATATGGATCCCATCCTAAACCTCTAAAGTAATTATCAAGTTCTTCACTTGATATTCTAGATAATACTGTTGGATTTGCTATTTTAAAACCATTCAAGTGTAATATTGGAAGTACTACACCATCTGTTTTAGGATTTAGAAATTTATTTAAATTCCAACTTGTTGCAAGAGGTCCTGTTTCTGCTTCTCCGTCACCTACTACGCATGCTGCTATTAAGTCTGGATTATCTAAAACTGCCCCAAATGCATGTGATAAACTATATCCAAGTTCACCACCTTCGTTTATAGATCCTGGTGTTTCAGGCGCAACATGGCTAGATATTCCTCCTGGAAAGCTAAATTGTTTAAATAGTTTTTTTAATCCCTCTTTGTCTTCTGTTATATTTGGATAAACTTCACTATAAGTACCTTCTAAATATGCATTTGCGACCATAGCATTTCCTCCATGACCTGGACCAGAAATATAAATCATATTTAGATCATTTTCTCTTATAATTCTATTTAAATGTAGATAAATAAAATTTTGTCCTGGAACTGTACCCCAATGTCCAACAATAGTAGATTTAATATCTGTTATTTTAAGTGGTCTTTCTAAAAGTGGATTATCAAGTAAATATAATTGACACGCTGATAAATAATTAGCCGCTCTAAAATATTCATCTAATTTATTAACTTCATTTTCATTAATTTGTTTCATATTTTTGCCTCCGCACTATATAATTACATTATATAATATTTACTAAATAATAACAATTATGTAAGTATTAAATTTACAAAAGCAAAATAAAAACTTGTAAAGTTATTTACAAGTCTTATTATTTGGTTTTAAACCTAATTCTATTTCTTTTAGTTCATTTTGTTTTTCAATAGCTTCAGAAAGTCTTCTCATTTCTCTTACTAATCCTTCTTTTTGAAGTTCTCTTAAAACTATTCTTAATGATTGAATTTGGTCTGATTCCCATGACATATTTAACACCACCTTTTTTTTAGAAAGTATTATAATATATCATATAAATAACATAGAATCAATCCTTTTTATTATATTTTCTAACTTTATCATTTAATTTTTCCATCTTACTATCTAAAGCTTGTATATCAAACGCACAATTATACATTTCTTGTTTTACCTCTTCTGGTATAGTATCATTTGGAAACTTATATTGTATTTTATGATCTAAACTAGCCCAAAAATCCATCGCAAGAGTTCTTATTTGTATCTCTGCTTCTATATATTCAACAGTATTATTTATATATATTGGAACATATACAATTAAATGATAACTTATATATCCTGTATCTTTAGGACTTTTAATATAATCTTTCTCACTTTTTACCTTTATTTGTTTTGAATTTTTTATAATATCAACTATATCATATACATCCGATATAAATGAACAAACTATTCTTATTCCTATCATATCATGAACATGAAGTATTAAGTTTTTAATTGAAACTTCATACCCTTTTCTTTCTAGCTTATCAATCGCACTTTTTTCAGTTTTAATTCTCGCTTTAATATGCTCAACAGGATTATATTTATTTTTAAATTCAAATTCTTTAATTAATATATTTAATTGTGTTTCTAAGGATTGAAGTGCAAAATTATACTTAAGCATTAATTCATCTATTTTACTTTGATCTATTACTAAATTATAACTCATTTTATTCATTCCTTTCCTTTAAAATTAAAAGTAATCCTGTAAAAAGGATTACTGCATTTACAAAGCAAGACACATTATAACACTAGAATTTAATTTTGTAAAGTTTTATTATAACCTTCATAACCATCTTCTATATTAATAGCGTTATATCCTAAAATATTTAGCATATTTACACATCTCTTACTTTTACTTCCAGAAGTACAATATATATAATATGTATCATTCTTATTTAAATATCTTTCTGGAATTTCTACTAAAATATTCATATCTATATTTTTTGCACTATAAATATGACCTTGCATATATGATATTTTATCTCTTATATCTATTATATTATATTCTGGTTTTAAATATTTAGACTCAATACTCTTCATTATTCTTCACCATTATATAATATGAATTTTTTCATGTTTTGTTATAGGTAAGTTATTCTTCAAAAAAGAAATCATCAAAGAAATCATCATAATCATCTTTATCAGATAATATTTGATCTTTCTTATTTTCGTTTACAACTACATCTGAATTTTTATTTTCTTCATTCTTTTTTTCGTCATCTTTAAGTTCAAATGTATGTAAATCAACCATATTACTATGAACTACTTTTTCTATGTTAGGTTCTTTATTAGAACTATCATGTGTATTTGTTTGCTCATCTGGTTGTGATTGTGATAATGATGGTCCGCTTAAAATATTGTCTAATTTTTCTTCTTCTTTTTCTTCAACCTTAGGTGATTGTAAAGTTTCAACCTTTTTATCATTATCCTTCTTTTCAGCTTCTTTCTTTTCCTCTGCTTCTAGTCTTGCAATTTCAGCATCTATTTCTTTAATCATCTTATCAATATCAAAATCTGATGCACTACTTAAGTCTTTAGGTCCCCCTGGCATTCCTGGAAATGTTGGGAAAGGAGATCTTCCACCGCTTGAACTAGAATCATTACCTATATTTTCTAAAGCTTCTTGTTTTTTCTTTCTAACAAACTCTTTTATATCAAAAGTTTTTATTGGTGTCATCTCTCTTTGTGGATAAATTACATTTTTCCCATAATGATCTACACCTTTACCAAAACCAAAATCAGTTTCATAATCTTTTTTCAATTTACCTTTGAATGGTGCACATCTTTGTTTAATTAATATAAATTCATTATCCTTCATTCTTTGAAGTTCTGATACTGTAACAAGAGGTCTTGTTTCTTCCTTTTTATCTTTACCTACTCTTACAAGCTTGTCACCACATAATTTACTAATTTCTTCTAATGCGGATAATTCACCTGTTAATAAATATATTAAGTTACCACAATTACCACGAATAGTTTCTGCATCATGATCACCATAATTTTGTTTTAACTGTGCAAAATTCTGGATGATAAATGTAAATCTTATTTGTCTTGAACGAGCTGCTGTAACCATAGTTGTAATATCTTTAAACTTAGGCATATTAGCAAACTCATCAAGTAAGAAATTTGTTCTAACTGGAAGTTTACCTCCATGTTGATGAGCAACATTTATTAAAGCTTCATAACATTGTTTAACAAATATAGTAGCAAGTGAATGATATGTTGTTTTTTCATCTTGTATAATCATAAATACTGCAGTTGGTTTTTCACCTATACTATCCATTTCAAAATCATTTTTGGAAAGCATCTCTGATAAATTTTTTGTAACTGCTAAAGTCTTTACTTTTTGTTTTAATACAGATACTATACCACCCTTTGTTTCATTAGGTGCATTAACTGTACCAAGTGCATTAACACATGCTGGTGATGCTGGATCCTTTGCATTAAAATACTCTTTTAAATAATTTGATGCGCCATATTTATCTTCACCGGTTGTCATCATTAAATTTACAGTATTTATATTTATTTCTTCTGGTTTAGCATCTTCAAACATAGCAAGTGATAACCCTGTTAAATAACTTGCAGCAGAATCCTGCCAGAATGGATCATTCCCTTGGCCATCTACAACTATATTAGTTGATAAGTCATTTAAAAGTTCATTTGCTTTATCAAAGTTACCATCCTTTTGATATTTATATGGTAAATGATATGGATTCCAACAATTACCTTTTTGTGGATCACGAAAGTTAAGTATTATAATCTCGTAACCAAGCTCTCTTAAAAGTCCAGAATTATCCTCATATATTTCACCTTTAGGGTCAGATATTATCATAGATTCCCTTGCTTTCATAAGCATTTTTACTGTTGGATTAATAATACCTGCTGTTTTACCGGAACCAGTTGCACCAATAACAAGAGTATGACTTTCTCCATTATCAACATAAGCGGCTTCTTTATCATATACTAAAGGTGTACCACCTGCATTAGATTTTTTATCTATATATGGAACTCTTACAACACCTTTAGCCTTTTTTATTTCACCTTCTTTTGCCCATCTAGCATATCCATCTTCTTTTTTTTCACTAGTATATCCGAAACCTTTTTCTCTAGTAAAAAAATATGATGATGTAGATGAAAATAAAAATGCTATAGAAACAAACCATAATACCAACGTTGTTACTATATATTTTGGAGTAAAAGCAAGTATTGGGTTAAGTCCCCAAGGTGTTCCTTCTTGAACAATAAATGATACATTTAATACACAAATTGCAACTAAATAAAGCATAAAACCTGCTACACAAGCAAATGCTATAACATCTTTTTTCTCTGCTCTAAACTTTAATTTCATATTATCACCTCAAGTAATATTTATACTATATTTAATTATAACAAAAAAATAAGTATTTTTAAATACCTATTTTTTATTTATTCAATACCAAATATATCTTTTCTATATTTACCCATCTTTTGATTTAATTGGTATTTTACATATGCTTTTTGATCATCATCTATTGTTGGAAGACAATTTGTACCATTAGTATTAGTACATTTAGCAGCATCACAAGCTTTCTGAACCGTAGTAACTCGTTCTCCATTCATATACTGACTTACATATGGAAAATAATAACATCCTCCAGCAGATGAACCATTAATCATTCTTTTTTGAATATGACTATAAACAGGATCATTATACCAATAATCACCAATATAAGCATAATTAGATAACATTTCTTCAACTGTATTTTTTTCTTTTACTATTTTCAAATTTGCAAAACCTTTTATACCATCTTCTAAAGATGAATAACTACTACAGTTACCACCAACATTTGTACAGCCGATACCATAATAATTATACGTTGAATCTCCTGGACTAAATCCTTCTGTTATAGCACGAGTAACAATTACTTCTGGATTTACATTATTATTAACTGAAGCATCATAAATTATTTGAGCTTTTTCAACAAACATTCTCAAGTTAGAACTACATGAGTTTTTATTGCAATATTCTTGCATTTTAGAAACAAATTGACTTCTACTTAATGAAGTTTTATGCAAATTCCAATCTCCTCCGGATGAACATTTAATAAATAGATTAACTGGATCTAATGGTGTTGAATTAGATGAATCATTATACTTTCTAAACTCAAAATGTAGATGTGATCCAGATGAATCACCTGTATTTCCAATATGACCAATTACTTGTCCTTTTTCTACTTTAGTACCAACTGCAGGTTGTCCACTATTAGCTTGCATATGCATATAAACAGAAATAAAATTATATGTATTTTTCTCTATTGTAATACTATGTTTTATCCTAACCCAAGCACCTGTAGTAGGACAATTTTCTTCTTTTCTTGAATTACAAGAAACTGTAGGTCTAGAATCTATTACTTCACCATCTGCAATTGCGTAAACAGGATCCCCTTCTTTAGAACCTGTTGTTGATGTATTAATATCAATACCATTATGATTTTTTCCATCTCTAATACCAAAAGCATAATCACCATCAAATGTAGGAGTTACCCCCTCTGCAACTTTTACTGGCAATCCTAGATTGTCAGAATTTGCAAGTTCTGGCTCTATACCGCCAACACAGGAATCCTCATAACTTTCTACCTCTGCATCTAAATCATAACCAAATATATCGGCAAAGTCTTTCATATTGGCATATATATCATTAATCAAATTATCTATTATTTTATCTTTTGCATCCCCTGTTGCATTACCTATATAATCCCTAAATTCTGGCATTTTTGGAATATAATATTCCTTTAAATATTTTTTATAATTTTCTTCGTTAGCCTTGTATTTATAAATAGTTACATAAAATACGCCATCAGTAATACTATATCTTAAGCTTGATACAGAAGAGCTAGTCATTACCAATTCTTTTATTAAATTTTGAAATGCAAGTTCATTTTCTGTAGGATTACAAATACTAGTTGTCTCACAAATCTCAGTACCCTTTATCATATCATATAATCCTTTTATTGCGTTTGTTGCATTAATAAATGGATTATTTACAGATGCTATAGTTTGAAGATACTGGTATGCATCATCGGAAAGTCTACTTTTTGATCTTTCAACAAAATCTTTTAATGTTATTTCTTCGCTTGTTGTAGGTAAGTTAGAACCAAATAGAGCTGTATCAAGTTGATGTCTTGCAAGTTTTCTAAGTCTATATATTTTACCTATTGTATAGTTTTTACCATCTTCATCCAAAGTTGAGTAAACATCATTATACTTAGTTTCTAAATACATTATTATTGCACCTTTTAACGCAGATCCTTCAAGTTCTTCTATATCACCTGTATCATCACCAATTAAATCTATATTAAAATCACTATCATAACCATTAAACATTTCTGTATAAAATAATGTACTCATTAATAATGGAACGTTTAACTGTTTATCATACTCATTATATAAATATTCTAATTCCTCATAAAAAGCATCTTTTGTTGATTGATATCCAAATCCAGTATAAAAATTATTACCTTTTTCTAAAGTATCTGTAACTCTATTTGCTATTTCATCAAATCTTTCCATTGCTTCAAGTAATGGACCATAAACACCATAAATTATAAGTGCTATAGAAATAATCATTACAAATAAGGTAACCAAAAAATATAATATATAATATTTTGCAAGTCTGCCAAGCAACCCAATTCCACTAAATACAGCTCCAACATAATTTCCTGAAGCTATACCTCCTGCTATACCAGCAATATCTGCAGCAGAACCTACGGCATCGCTAGCTACAGTTTTTGCAGCATTCCCTGCCTTTTTAGCAGTATCTTTGGCAAAATTAGACCCAGCATCTTCTTCACCAATTTCTGTATCAGGGACTTCTTCTTTACTATTTTCTATTCTATTACTGATGTCGTCTAATCGTTCTTGAGTTTTACTATATTTATTTTCTTTTCGTCCTCTATTTTCCTTTGATTTCTCTAAAGCATCCTTAGCACTATCTTCTTTACTAGAGTTACTATCAATACCTTTACCTAATGTTTCAGAATTTCTTTTTGAAGTAACATTCTTTAAAGTGGAAGAATCTGAGCTGTTACCCTCAGATGAAAGATTTGATACTGAATTTTTAGATTTTGGTAATTTTTGCGCTGCAGAACTAGCTTCACTCGCAGTGTCTGCAGCTTTATTAGCAGTATTAGCTGCATTACTAACTGTTTTTGCTCCTTGCTCAACTGCCTTTGCGCCAGTCTCTGCCGCTTTTGCACCACCTTCAATTGCGTCTTTCATTCTACCACCTTATTTCTTTTATAAATTATAGCCCACCTTTTGAACCAAATGAATCAAGTTCTGCATCTGTTGCAATAACATTTATTTGTAAACGTTTACTACCACATACAAATAATGCTTCACCTTGATTATATCTCTTAATATTTTCTTTTTCATTATCATTTAAATCTATTAACTTAGATAAATCTTCAACAGCTTGTTTTCTTAAACCCATAACCATATAATATGAAGAGTTATCAAATATTGCTTTACCTTGCATTAATACTTCTGGTGCAGCAAAATCACTAGGTTGTTGTGTAATTATAATTGTACCTGAATTATATTTACGAGCACGTCTTTGTACATTTGCTAAGAAGTCTGCACCTAATGCATTATTATTACCTAAAAGCATATGTGCTTCATCTACCATTAATACAGTGTTTATACTAGAATCCAAGCATAAGCTCCATGCATGTTTTAATATATTGAAGAATAATGCATTTTTAACATTTGCTTCTGCATTCATAAGTTCTCTTATGTTAAATACTATGAAATTTGATTTTGGAGCTATTGTTGTATGACCATCAAAATAATGTTCAAGACCTCCAAATGTTAATGGTCTAACTTTTAACTCAAGCTTTTCCATTAAATCCCTTTCTTGAGTAGCCTCACCATATGATAAAATTCTACCTCTAATAGTTTTATATACATCACTAAATGTAGGATAATCATTAGGAGTTAATTGAGTAAAATCAGTATTTACATTTATACCAAATCTCTGGTAAGTTTCTACTACTACTTCATTAAATAAAGTTAATACATCTTCTGGAATTGATGGATCATAATATTTCATAAATGCCTTTAATGTTTGAAGAGTTTTAGTTAGAATCGAATAACCTAAACCTCTACCAGAATCTTCTTCATCACCATCTACTACTATTTCAAGTGGATTTATCATACCATATTCTCCACCACGACCTAAGTCTATAAAATCACCATCGTATAATCTAGTCATATCTTGAAGTTCGCCTTCTGGATCTATTGCGACTATTTTATATTGATTTCTAATGTGAGTTCTAAGTAATAATTTAGCTGCTGTTGATTTACCTGATCCAGATGTACCAAGAATAATCATATTCGCATTATTACGATTATGTTCCTTCTTTATTTGATACAAGAATTGATTAAATAAAATTATACCACCAGAGAAATCTACGCCAAGTAAACAAGACAATCCTTGATCTTTTATACTATCAAATATAAAAGGATACATAGCACCAAGTGTTGGTGATGGAATAGGTGTACCAATTCTATCTTCAATATCTTGTTTTTCAAATATTGGTAAACAAGATTTTAGTACTTTTTCTTGTTCAAATCTTAAAGATATTGCTCTAAGTTCCATTGCTTCAAGAACATTTTTAACTTGGAGTTTTCTTTTTTCAAGATCTTCCTTTGTATCTGCAGTAATCATTATATGAAGTTGGAAATCAAATACTTTAGATTGATTAGTTGTAATAACTCTAATAAATGATTCCAATGACTCATAATCTTGCCTTAATCTTTCTTGATAAGTTTGATCACTTTCGTGCTGATATTTTTCTTTTAAATCAAGTAATTGCTTATTTAACATTTTTGATACTACATCAAAACTTACTGGAATGTGTTTAATAACCATTTTAACACCAGGAATACCAGTTGTTAAATTAGATAAATAACCTGGACCTATAATTTTAGGATAAGATACAACTGTTAATATAGTCGCATATTTATCACTAATAAAGAAATCATTCATATTAAAGGTTAAACCTTTTGGTGCTATTTCACTTTTAATACTCATTAGCTCATCACCGTCCCACTTCTAAAATTTGTTCCCCCATTTAAGAAATTATCTAATATCATCCTTAAATCTTCATTTGAAGTTTGAGATGCTATTAAACCGCAAGAAGCTAAATTATTAATTAGCAATCTTACCTTCTTTTGAAGTGCATCATTATCACTTTCTTTAAACAATATAAAATACTCTGTATCAACCACATCATTATTCATAAATAATTCTGCTTTTTTAATATCATCATATATCAACTTTCTAAGCACTGGACTTTGTGTATCATTTAGTTGTAATTGTAATTGTGAAACATATAAATTAATATCAACTGGTCTATCAGCTACAACAAGCCAAAATTCAAAATCAATTAAATTATAAAATGTTTTCAAACTATCAATAACACCATTTTGAACATTCTCATCAAGTATAAATATATTTCTAGGTTGTATTTTTACTCCTGTTACCATTTTTTTATTATCCAATAAAATTGTATTATTAACAATATTTTTTATTGGAAGCCAATTTTCAGTATATGCTGAACTATTTGTACTCATCTTTATAGCACCAACCTTTCCATTTATAATTTCTTCTATTGTAGAAGAACATAATTAAATCCGTAATAACTACCAAAACATTGTGATAATTTGGTATTGGAATGACCAGAAAAGCACAAATGAGTGCTGGTAGCAAACACATAATTGCACTTATTAATTGTCCTGGAGAGACAATTAATAATGCTAATATTGAAACGACTATTCCAGACACCGCCAAAATAAGATCAAATGGTCTAAATATGTTAAATATTAACTTACCACTTTTGGCATTTGCAGGTATTAAATAATTCATATAGTATCACACTCCTTAATATCTTATTATAATGTATTAGTATTCTTCTTATTCATTGTTTTTCCAGCAGCTTTAGCCTTTTTCATTCTAACTTTTGTATCTTCAGTCGCAGATTCAATAGCCTTATCTAAATTAGATGATGCCGCATCAAGTGCTGCTTGTGCATTAGACAAATTAGCATTTAAGACATCATATCCTTCAATAGTATCTTTACTATTTAGATTACCTTGTGCATCTTTATATTTAATGTTATTTATTTCACAATATTTTTGTGCATATCCATTAATTTGATTTTGTAAACTAGTATCTAATCCGATAGATGACATAGTATCACTAAGATCTTTAAAATTAATATTTCCACCCTCTACATTATTAATCAAATTAAGAATACTACCTTTAGTACTTTGATTATCAGAAGCTTCTAAGGCAAGTTTCAATTTATTTACTATATTTTCACTATAATTAACGCTATTTTGTGCGCGCATCTGTTTATTTTGAGCCTTTTGATGTTTTTCAAGTGTTGACTGTTGAATTGGAGTAAATTTTTGTGTTGAAATCATTTGACTAAATGCATTAGCAACATTATCTGCAGCCATACCTGAAAGATTTGTTGAACCGTTAAATCCTCCCGTTTGATTCATTGATAATAAACCTCCAGAATTATTAGCTAACTTCTCTGTCATTATTTTATTACGTCTATCAATTGCTGCTTGCTCCCTATTATATTTATCAGCAGCAAAAGATTGATTCTTGCCCAATGCTTCATTAAAAGCTTTAGCACCCTTCATTCCTCCGCCAGCAGTAATTGATGCACCAATACCAGACATAACTCCTCCAAATTTAGAATCTTTTAATCTATTAACAAGTGCTGAGCCTTTTCCACTAAAAAAATTATTATCAATACCTCTTACAGCAGCTTTTGATGCGCCACCTACAGCTCCAATAGGAGCCATAGCAGCAGTTTTTGCTACACCTCCAGCAGTTTTACCTACACTTTTCCATGCATTTTGTGCAATTGCACCAACAGCGGCCATTTCACCAAGTCTTCTACTTACTCCGCCACCTTTCATGGTAACACCAGTTATTGTTTTAACAAGATCTGGAGCTGCTTTTGCAAATGTTAACAAACCAATTATAATAAATAACTGAATCCAGAATTTTCCTTTAACATCGCCAAAATTCTCCATAAAATCTGGTAAAATATGCATTCCATATATTAACAATGCAAGTGCTGCCACTCTTATAAATAATGCTAAAAATGTATTAAGAGTTTCTTTAAACCACTTACTTAAAAATTCGCTACCATTATATATATAAGCCATAATTGATATCGGCGCAGTTAATTCCAAAAATCCCAGCTTAATAAATCTAAGTGCAGTATCAAAACAAAATAATATAAGCATATACACAACAAATATACCAGCTATTAATGCAACTAAACCATTAAAATTTAAAACATATTTTTTATTTCCATTAGAATCAACATATGTTTCATTAATATTTGGTATTATTTGATCGATATACCCTATATCATCATTTATCATTGTATTATAATTTGATTGTAAATTTTCTGATGTCGTTGTTGCACCCTCCTCTGGATACAACAATCCAGATATTGTCATTGCAGCTAAAACTTGTCCAGCATTTGAACTTTCACCAATGTTTTTATTTTCAGAATCTGTTTGAATTCCAACTAATAATTTTTCTATTAAAGAATTACTAATTACATGATGTTGTAATTCGTACATTTTATCAAATGCAAATGGAATAAGTATAATTAAAGCTAAAGATATAAAAACTCTTTTTACAACCCCCGTTACACCTTTTTTAGAATCTGATAATACATCTGGATTTACTATTGCTTGTAGTAATTTAACTGCAAACGAAAATAGCATTACAACACTAACAAGTACATATATATTTGTACTAAAAGTTTTTATAATATCTGACTCAATGAATCTACTATCAGCTAAATAATAGAATATAGAATATAAATTTGGGATTAAACTATAAATCCAATTACATAATACAAGTGCAATTCCTCTAAATACACTCTCAAATCCACCGACTAAAAACATATTTTCTACCTCCTATTCGCCATTAACTACACATTTCAAAATAGATGTATCTTTTACCCCATCATTAGTTCCAAAATTACTAACAACTATACTTATTAATATGGGAACAATAATAAGTATTATTAAGGCTAATAACCTTTTTGGAAATTTTTTCCAAGATTTTCTTATTTTTTCTTCGTCACTAGAAATAACTGCCTTTCCATAATCCAATATACCAAATAAAATTGTTAATATTGGTGCAGAAATAGTAACTATTTGCCAAAATATATGTAGTATTGAAAAGTCAGAACATTGTACTTTGTATGACTTAAATGAAATTCCAGATAAAGTAGGTACATTTATCTTATATAAAGAACTAGTTGTTTTTTCTATTTCCTGTTGTAATTCATTTTTATATTTATCAGCCAAATTAATAAGGTTATTATATTCACTTTCCCCCATACATCCAATCAAACATTTTTCTAACTCTGATGAAGGAACATTAGTACACGAATTATAACAATTTGTACATTTCTTATAGTCAGAATTTTCATTAATACAGTGTTCTTTTGAAGTATCATCCGAATAGACACAATATACATTACAAATATTTTGATTAAGATTAGCTAATTCGGTCTTTGTATCATCTAGTGCTTTTTCCTTTTCTATTTCGGATGACAATTTTTCAGAAACTAAACCCACTTGTTCGACTTGCTTATATAAAACATCAAATTTATTTTTATTAGCGAGATTTCTTAAATTACCATCTATACCAATAGCATCTAAATAACGACTAGCTTGATAATATAAATTACACGAACTACTAGAGTTTTTTCCTCTGCCACCGCCTCCAGAATGGCTGCCACTTCCACTACATGTATTTATATATTGCTTATTTTCTTCCAAAATTGTATACCATCCGTCTAAAGTAGTATCGACATACTTTTGCATTGTACTACTTGAAAATTCTTCCGTTGTTTTACCATTTTCTTCTTTTTTTATTGAATATAGTGGAACAATAAATTTATGTAATCCTAATGTTGGAACCGTACTATTATCAATATTACCACTATTATTTTTTAAATTTTCAATAAATTCTTGTTCGGTTGCAGGTTCCATAACCCTATTTGTAATACTTGCAGACAATGGAAACGAAAACAATCCAGCAGCAATCTTACCTAACTCTCTGCCTGCCCCCTTTTTCAAATTAAGATACTTAGGACACTCGTTATTATTTTGTATCAAATATTCTTCTAATTCAACTTTTGGGTATAAATCATGGATTTTATCCTTATAATTATTCACTCTTGAAACATTTATTTTCCTTCCATCGGAAGATATTGTAAGTACAAATTGTGCAGTAAAATATAAACTTGTAGGCTCTCCTCCTAACGTTGTATTACTATTTATATCTAATCCCGTATAAGGTAATTTATATGTACAAGTAATATTAGTTACATCTTCTGCTTTTGCATTTACTATTCCTATAAAAAATATTGTTACTGCTATTAAAATATATTTAAATAACTTTTTCATACATATTCTCCAATCATAATCAATATTATAATACCATATTTATTTACAAAAAAAAAGAATATTTATAAATATTCTTTAACATTTAATACATTATTTAATAGATAATTAATTCTATATTTTTTAATTCATACTTATTTTAAATAAAATTAATTTATTGAACTATTAATTTTAGTAAATGAGCCACTACCTGCAGCATTCCAACATGCTTTCCAAGCTGTTGCATCACTTACAACTAGATTAATTGCTAAATTAACAATAAATGGTAATAAGAATACAATTATTGCAGAAATTAATCTTTTTACAAATGGTTTTTGTGCTTCTTTTATTTTCTTTTCATCACCAGCTATAACAGCCTTACCCATATCAATAGTACCAAATAAAATTAAAGCAATTGGAATTAATATTTGTAACCAAGTAATAATTAGTCTAATTAATTTTAGAACATTTAATAAATCGCCATATTGTTGTTCAGTACATGAAATTAAAAATCCTATCATATTATGTTTCCTCCTTCATATTTATACCATAATTTTATATTTATTTATTATAAATGTCAAGTTTTTTAAAAAAATATACATATATTTTACTATGATTGTATTTTTTTAAGTTTTATGCTACTATTTTTATGGAGATGGTATGATGAAATTTAAAAAAATATTATTAGCACTTGTATCACTAATTCTTGTGGTTATATTATGTGGATGCAGTAGTAAAAGTTATATTATTAATTCAAATATTGACGATATTGAAAAGAAAGTAAATAATAATGAATCATTTATATTATATATTGGTAGTAAAGAATGCCATAATTGCACTAGTTTTACTCCAAAACTTGAAAAAATAGTAAATAAAAATAAGATATCTGTTTATTATATTGATACTTATAATATAAGTGATGAAGATTATAATAGATTGTTTAAAATTGTTAATTATAGTGGTACTCCAACGCTTGCTTTTATTACAGAAGGATCTGACCCTGGTTCTCAAACTCATTTAGTTGGTGACGTATCTAGTGATAAAATTGAAAGTGCATTAAAAAACAATGGTTATTTAAAATAATCATTGTTTTATTTTTTCTTTAATATATCTCTTATTTCTTCTAGTAAGATTGTTTCATCGCTTTTAACTTTTTCTTCTTTTTTCTCTTTAGTATGAAATATTTTATTAACTATTTTTACAATAATAAATACACATAAAGATATTATTAATAAATCAATTACATTCTGTATAAAAGCACCATACATTATTTTAGCATCTTTTATAGTTATACTTAAATTTGAAAAATCAAGACCACCCAAGAATATACCTATTATTGGCATTAATATATCATTTACTAAGGATGAAACTATTTTTCCAAATGCTCCACCTACTATAACACCAACTGCTAAATCTAGTGCATTACCTCTCACTACAAAATTTTTAAATTCCTCTATGCCTTTTTTTATTTTTTTCTTATCTTCTTTTTTCATTTTGTTCTCCTATTCAATTATAAAGTCTTCACTTTTATGAGGTTCTTTAAATAATAAACCTTCATAATTTTGTTGTCTTAATACTTCATATATTACAATTGCAGCACAATTTGATAAATTAAGCGCTCTTACTTTATCTGTCATTGGTATTCTCATGCACTTATCTAAATCTTCTCTTAATATTTCTTTTGGAATACCTGTACTTTCTTTTCCAAATATTAAGTATATATCTTCTTTAGTATTAGAGTAATCAAATGAAGTATGAGGCTTTTTACCATATCTTGTAAAATAGTAATATGTTCCTTTGTTTTTTAATTTAAAATCTTCAAAGTTTTCATATACTTCATAGTTTAAATTTTCTATATAATTTACGGCACTTCTTTTTAAATGACTTTCATCTAAAGAAAAACCAAGTGGTTTAATTAAATGTAATTTAGTATTAGTTGCGACGCATGTTCTCATTATATTTCCCGTATTACCAGGTATTTCTGGCTCAAATAAAACTATATTATTCATATTAGTAATTTTCTTTTAATTCTTCGAAATAACTTTGTGGATGAGCACATACTGGGCAAACTTTTGGAGCTTCATCTCCTACATAAACATATCCGCAGTTACGACAAATCCAAACTGTTTCTTCTCCCTTTTTAAATACTAAATCATCTTCTATATTACCAATTAATTTCATATATCTTTCTTCATGTCTTTTTTCTATTTTTCCAACTTCTTCAAATAGTTTTGCAATTCTATCAAAGCCTTCTTCTTTTGCTTCTTTTGCGAATGTAGCATACATATCTGTCCATTCATAGTTTTCACCTGCTGCGGCATCTTTTAAATTTTCTATTGTACTTGGAACACTTCCATTATGTAATTCTTTAAACCATATTTTAGCGTGTTCTTTTTCATTACCTGCAGTTTCTTCAAATATTGCTGCTATTTGTTCATATCCTTCTTTTTTTGCTTTTGAAGCATAGTATGTATATTTATTTCTTGCCTGACTTTCTCCTGCGAATGCTGCAAGTAAATTTGCTTCTGTTTTACTTCCTTTTAATTCCATAATTTTTTACCTCTCTTTCATAAATAATTATACAATATTTTTATAGTTTTTTCTATCAATTTATTTAATATATTTTTAAGAATATTTTATTTTTCAAAGAATATAATTTTGTAGAAAGGATGAATTATTATGAATAATGGTTATTATCAAAATGGAGTTAATATTCCAACACAAAATGGATACCCAAATCAAGCATATGCTCCTAATACACTTGCAACAGAGTTCCCAATGGAACAATCATATGTAGAAAATATACTTAGGTTAAATAAAGGAAAATATGGAAGATTTTATACATCTTTTCCAGACTCTAATGAATGGAAAGATAAAGTATTTACTGGTGTTGTCGAACAAGCAGGAAGAGATCATTTAATAATTAGTGATCCATCTACTGGAAAATGGTACTTAATATTAATGATTTATTTAAACTATGTTGAGTTTGAAGAAAAAATAAATTACAGTCCTGATTTTACTTTAAAAGCATTGTAAGATTTCTTTTATTTTGTTATAATTCATTATAGTGGAAGGTGATACTAATGAATGCATCTATTATTATATTAATTGTGTTAGTTATATTATTCAGTATTTTTATATTATATAGCATCGTTTATAATAAATTTCAAGACTATATAATAAAAATTAATGAAGTAGAAGGTAAAATTGATGAAGTTTTAAGAAGTAAATTTGATAGTATTATAGAAATGAACAATATTATTAAAGAAGGCATTAAAACAAACAAAGTAATTGTTGACGATATATCTAAAATAAAAAATAATGAAATTAGTAGTTTTGAATTAGATAGAAAATTAACAAAAGCTCTTAACAAAGTTAATTTTGTAAAAGAGCAATATACTGAATTAAAAGGTAATGAAAGACTAAATAAACTAACTTATGATATAGAGGATATGAATGAAGCTTTAGCAGCATACAAAAAATACTATAATGAAACTATAGTCTTATATAATAAATTAATTAGAATATTTCCATACAATTTAATAGGGAAAATATTAAAATATAAAGAAAAAACATTCTTTGATGGAAAAGATATGAATGATGATAATATCAAAGACTTTAAATTATAAAATGATGAGTAAAAAATTACTCATCATTTTTATTTACCATTCTATTTCTTTCATATTATTTTTCTTTAAAAATTCATTAGTTTTTGAAAAAGGTTTTGAACCAAAAAATCCGTTATTAGCAGAAAATGGAGATGGATGTGCAGATTCTATTACTAAATGTTTTGGATTTGTAATATATTTCTTTTTTTCTCTTGCATTATTTCCCCAAAGAATGAATACTACCGGTTCATCTTTCTCATTTAATTTTTGTATTACAACATCTGTGAATTCATGCCATCCTATATTTTTGTGTGAATTAGGTTTATCTTTTTCCACAGTTAAACCTGTATTTAAAAGCATTACGCCTTGTTTTTGCCAGTTTGTTAAGTCACCACTAGTATAATCTTTCTCTATACCTAAATCAGCATACAATTCTTTATATATATTTTTAAGTGATGGTGGTAATTTTTTAGCATGTGTAGAAAATGCATAACCATGTGCTTCACCCTCACCATGATATGGATCTTGTCCTAATATTACTACTTTTACATCTTTATATGGCAAATGAAAAGCATTAAATATATCTTTTTGCTGTGGATAAATTGTTTTAACTTTGTATAATTCTCTTAATTCATATAATATTTTTAAAAAGTATTCTTTATGTATTTCATCATTTAAAACATTATCCCAATCATTATTAAAAAGCATACTATCACCAGAACAATTATATCATAATAATATAAAAATGAAGAACTAATTCTCCATTTTATTTCAATTTTTCATTAAACTATTTACTTTTTCTATAGAAAGACCAGTTAATTCTGATATTTCTTCTATTTTCATATTTTTATTTAACATATTTCTTGCTACTGCTATGGAGCCTTCCTTTATTCCTTCTTTTATGCCATCTTCTTTTGCCTCATTATATAAACTATTTTGTATCTTTCTTTTATCTTCTTCTTCACTCATATAACTCATAAACTCTGGGTCATTATTCACTATTGTTACTTTTGTTATATATTT
>CAKPCA010000005.1 GCA_934141145.1 uncultured Bacilli bacterium | reverse complement strand
GAAGACCAAATAAAATTATTAAATCAAATAGGAATGAGATTTGAGATGAGAAATAATGAAGAAGAATGGAATAAAAAGTACGAATTATCCAAAAAATATTATGAACATCATGGAAATTTAGAAGTGCCATATAATTTTAAAACAACAAATGGATATGAATATGATGAAAATGGAATTACGTTAGGACTTTGGGTAGCAAATCAAAGACAGGCATATAATGGACAAGGAAACCGTAAGATAACAGAAGACCAAATAAAATTATTAAATCAAATAGGAATGAGATGGTTTTCTAGAACTATAGATATAAAATTTCAAAAAGAAATAATTTATGAAAAAAATATTAAAAGAAAAAAGGTTGAATTATATAATAGGTTTATAGAATATTTAAGTAAATATAAAACTAATGAATTACCTTCAAAAGAAGAAATAAATGAAGGATTTATAAAAAAATTAGATATGTCACTAATGAAAAAAGAATAAAATATTCATACAAAAATTAACCAGTTTTATAAGCTTGGTTGATTTTTTTTCCATTATAATATATAATTAGTACGTTTGGAAGTGATAAATGTGAATATTGACTTAACTAAACTAATTATAAATTTAACTGATGAGATTAAAATTGATGATGAAGTGACTATTGATGACAAATTTTTAGAAAATACAGACATTAAAAAAATTAGTAAAGTAAAAGTAAAGGGGAGCATATATTCAGAAGGAACTAATTTCTCTGTAAATTTAAATATAAAATGCACATTAACCCTTAGTTGCAGTATATCACTAAAGGATGTTGAATATAATATTGACATTGATATTGATGAAATAATTGGGGAAAATGATGATATTTTAGAAGAAAATAATAAAATTATTAATAAATCTATTGATTTAATTCCAATTATATGGCAAAATATTATATTGGAAGTACCTTTGAAAGTTGTAAGCCCAGATATTAAAGTTAAAAATATTAATGGTGACGGATGGAGATTTATAACTGATGAAGAGGTTGTAGAAAAAGAATTTGATCCAAGACTCGAGAAATTAAAAGAATTCTTAGATGAGTAAAGAGAGGAGTGAAATTTATGGCAGTACCATTTAGAAAAATTTCTAAAACTAGAGGTAGAATGAGAAGAACTCATTATAAAATTGAAGCTAATGGAACTATAAAATGCGCAAATTGTGGTGCAGATATTAGAGCACATAGAGCATGCCCAGAGTGCGGATTTTATAAAGGAAAAAATGTAGTAGAAAAAGAAGAAGCAACTAAATAGTTGCTTTTTGTTTTTAGAAAAATTATATTTTCTTGACGAGGAGCTTAAAAAAAGTGTATACTATAGATAAATAATAGAAGAAAGTAGGAAAAATAATGAATAAAAAAGGATTTGCAACAAGTACAATAGTATTTACACTACTATCAGTGTTTTTAATATCAATAAGTATATTACTAGTAACAGTAACAAACACAAGTAAAACAAAAAATACATTAAATGAAAAAGTAGTAAACAATATAGAATATGGTTCAGATTCATATAATGAATTAGAACAAAGATTAGAAGAACTAGAAAATAAGACAGATACTATCTTAGATAAAATGTATCCTATTGGTAGTTTGTATATGAGTACTACAGATGATACTATAGAAAAGGTACAAAATAGGTTTGGAGGAACATGGGAGAAATATTCGGAGGGAAGAACTATAATAGGAGATGGAACAACGACAGATGAATCTGGCAATGCATTAGTATATAATGCAAATCAAATTGGTGGTAATACTACTCAAATACTTAAGACAGATAATTTACCAAGTCATAATCACGATATTCCATCATTAACAGGTGCGACAAAAGAAACAAAATATTCAAGTAAAATAAGTGGAGATGGAAGGTTTTCTTTAAATGGAGGTGGAGATGGATCTGCGGTTGTTCTTGGATCTACAGAAGGTTATAGAGCATATCTTACACTAGTAACTCCAGCTTTAAGTTTAACTACTAACGAATCAAAAACAACAACTTGCATCAATTGTAATTCTACTTCTTTTAGTGTACAAGATCCATACATAGTAACGTATATCTATAAAAGAGTTAAATAATAGTATAAATTATTTTTAATAGTTTATACTTTTTTATTGACTTTTTAATTAAAAAAATTATAATAAACATTGTTATTAAATTTTACTTGATGAGGAGGCAAAATATGTTAAAAACTAAGTTACCTGTTATTGTTTTAAGAAACATGATTTTGCTTCCTTCTGGTGAATTGAAACTTGAAGTTAGTGATGTAGAGGATAAAGAAATAATAAACAAATCATGTACTGAACATGATAGCTATGTTTTATTGATTTCACCTACTAATATCTATGAAGAAAACTTAAAATTAGAAGATTTACCAAAAATAGGAACAATAGGTAAAATAACTAGTAGTTTTGAACTTCCAAATAGTAACATGAGAATTACTATAACTGGAGTAAATAGAGCACAAATATTTGAATATGTAGAAGAAAAAGAATTGAATGCAGTTATTGGCCCTGTTAAAATTATTAAAAATGATGAAGAAATAGAAGAAGCTATCTTAAGAAGATTAAAGAGTGAATTTATTTCTTACATATCTATGATGCCTAATATATCAAATGGACTTATAAATAGGATAACAGATGAATCTCATTTAGAAAAATTATCAGATGTAGTCGCAAATATACTTCCATTAAAATTTGAATTAAAATTAAAATATTTAAATGAACTTAATTCTGTAACTAGGGCAGAAGAACTAATAAAAGATATTCAAAAAGAAAAAAGCATAGGTTCTATAGATAAAGAATTAGATGAAAAATTAAAAATAGATTTAGATAAAGCAAATAGAGATTATATTTTAAGAGAAAAAATAAGAGTTATAAAAGAAGAATTAAAAGAAGATACTACTAAAGAAGATGAAATAAGTGAAATTAAAAATAAAATTTCAAACTTAAAATGTAATGATCATATTAAAGAAAAATTATATAAAGAGTTAAATAAGTATGAATATATACCTGCGACAAGTCCAGAAGTATCTATTGTAAAAAGTTATTTAGATACAATGCTTTCTTTACCATTTGAAACTTATACTAAAGATAATAATGATTTAAATAATATAGAAAAGGTACTTAATTCAACTCATTTTGGTCTTGATGAAGTAAAAACTAGAATACTTGAATATATTGCAGTAAATAAACTTACAGATTTAAATAAAAGTCCAATAATATGTTTAGTAGGTCCTCCAGGTGTTGGTAAAACATCACTTGCTTATTCGGTCGCAAAAGCATTAAAAAGAAACTTTGTAAAAATATCAGTAGGTGGAGTATCTGATGAAGCAGAAATAATAGGTCATAGAAGAACATATATTGGTGCTAAAGAAGGAAGAATAATAGGTGGTCTAAGAAAAGCAAAGTCTAGTAATCCAGTATTCTTAATAGATGAAATAGATAAAATGACTAAAGATATAAAAGGTGATCCGGCAAGTAGTTTACTTGAGGTATTAGATCCTAATCAAAATAAAGAGTTTTGTGATAATTATATAGAAGAAGCTTATGATTTATCAAATGTAATGTTTATATTAACCGCAAATGATATATCTCTTATTCCTTATCCGTTACTTGATAGACTTGAAATAATTGAACTTCCTAGTTATACAGAATTAGAAAAATTAAATATAATAAAAAATTACATGTATCCAAATTTATTAAAGGAACATGGTTTAACTAAAAATAATCTAAGTATTGATGATGAAACTTTAAAATATATTATAAACTCATATACTAAAGAAGCAGGTGTTCGCAATATTCAAAGAACTCTTTCAAAAATAATGAGAAAAGTTGCAATGGATATTGTAAAAACAAATAAAAGAAAGAAACACAATATTACTATTTCAAATGTAATTGATTATTTAGGTACTCCAAAATATAGTCTAGTTCAAAATAATGAAAGTACTATAAAAGGAATAGTTAATGGTCTTGCATATACTAGTTTAGGAGGTACTATACTTCCAATAGAGGTAACATATTATAAAGGAAAAGGTAATATAATATTAACCGGGCTTCTTGGTGAAGTAATGAGTGAAAGCGCTAAAATTGCATTAGGTTATGTTAAAAGTAATGCAGAATTATTTAATATTGATTCTAAATTATTTGAAGAAAATGATATTCATATTAATGCCTTTGAAGGCTCAATTAAGAAAGATGGACCATCTGCAGGTGTAACTCTTACAACTGCTATAATAAGTGCATTTAAAGGTTCTATAGTACCAAATACTGTTGCAATGACAGGTGAAATATCACTAACAGGTAAAGTTCTTCCTATTGGTGGTCTTAGAGAAAAATTAGTAGGAGCTATAAATGCATCTATAAAGAAAGTATTTATACCAAAAGAAAATGAAAGAGATATAAATGAAATAGATGAAGAAATAAAATCTAAACTTCAAATTATATATGTAAGTGATTATAAAGAAATATATGATGAATTAATGAAAAAAGAGTTCTAAAAAAGAACTCTTTTTAATATTATTAATTAGAAGTGAGGGATTAAAAATGAAAAAGATAATACCATTTACAAGTGATATAAAATTTAATACTAAAATATATGAAATAACTAGTATATCATTAGAACACAATTTAAAAATTGAAGATAATAATGTAGTTACTGGTGAATTTATAATTAGTGGTGATTATAAAATGAATGATACTTCTATTAATTCTGAACCATTTATTCATGGTATACCATTTGATATTACTTTAGATACTAAGTATGATATGGATAGAATAAAACTTGATATAGATGATTTTAAGTTTGAAATAATTAATGAAGAAGTATTAAGAGTAAATATTGATGTATTAATAGAGGGTATAGAACTTGTAGAGTTAAAAGAAGAAAAGGATATAAGTGAGGAAATAAAACCAGATTTAGTTATAGAACCTAGAAAAGAAGAAACTAGTGTTAATGAAGAAGATAATAAGGAGGAAATAAGAGATAATATGGACGATATTTTAATTAATGATTTATTTAAACAAACTGATGAAGTTATAGAAAAAGTATCTAAGGAAGATTCTGGTGAAGTTAAAGTAGATAGTTCTGATTATAATATAGATAATTTTGGTACATTTGAAGAAAAATATGTTACTTATTATGTACATATTATAAGAGAAAATGATAATATTGATTCAATATGTTCTAAATATGGAGTAAGTGTTGATGTATTAAAAGAATATAATAATATAGAACAAATTACCCTTGGTAGTAAGATAATAGTTCCATATGTTGAAACAGTATAAAGAATTACTTGATAAACATGACCTAAAGGTAAATAAATATACTATAAAAGGTAAAACCACTATAGTTAATACACCTTTAGGTCAATTTGCTTTAAGTGAAAATAAGGGTAACGATATATATAAATATTTAAAATCTAGAAATTTTAATTATTTTCCTAACATATTTGACTATGATAATGATTCCATTATGTTTGAATATATTGATAATATAAATTATGATGATAGTCAAAAAGCTTTTGATATAATTCATTTAATCGCGCTTCTTCATAGTAAGACTACATATTATAAAGAGATAACACCAGATGAATACAAATCTATATATGAAGAAGTAAAAGAAAAAATAGAATATATAAATAACTATTATTTAGATATAATTAATATAATAGAATCTAAAATATATATGAGTCCATATGAATATTTAATTGCAAGAAATATATCTAAAATTTTTGAATGTATAAATTACTGCAAATATTCTATTGATTCTTGGTACGAACTTGTAAAAGATAAAAAAAGAAAAAGAGTAGTAACTCTTCATAATAATTTAAAATTAGATAACTTAATAAAAAATAAAGACTCATATTTAATAAGTTGGGATAAAAGCAAAATAGATTTACCAATATATGACTTTGTTAATTTTTATAATAATTATGCTCTTGAATTTGATTTTAATGATTTATTAAAAGAATATGAAAGAATATTTCCATTACTAGAAGAAGAAAAGAAATTAATGTTTGTTTTAATATCACTACCAAATAAAATAGAATATAGTGATAATGAGTATGAAATGGTAAAAATAATAAGAAAACAATTAGATAAAATATATAAAACAGAAGATCTTTTAAGAAATAATCAAGACGATACTACCTAAACCTAAAGAAGCAAAAACAACTAAAACATAAAAGACAAAAGATTATTAAAAGTATAACTGCATTAATAGGTGTAGTAATAAATAAAAGTAGTATTATTTGATATGTTAAAATAATTAAAAAGGATAAAGAAAACAAAAAACATACAAGTCTTTTAGTACTAAGAAATAAGTATCTAAAAAAATCCATCATAATTATCACCTATAGTATATTATTCATATTTTTTAAATATGGAACTTATATTTATAAAAGTTTACATTAGTGCAAACTTTTTTTGTTTATATTTTAATTTATAAATGTTATACTATTTATAGAGGTAATAGTAATGAAGAAAAAGGTAGTATTTTTATTAATAATATTTTTGTTTCCAGGAGTAGTATTTGCAAGTGGAAGAGAAGAAGTAACACTTTCTAAATGTGTTGATGGTGATACAGCAAAATTTATAATAAATAATAAAGAAGAAACTGTTAGATTTTTAGCAGTAGATACACCTGAAACAAAACATCCTACTAAGGGTGAAGAACCATATGGAAAAGAAGCTAGTGATTATACTTGTAATAGACTAAAAGAAGGAAATAAAATAGAATTAGAATATGATGATAATAGTACTAAAACAGATAAATATAATAGATATTTAGCTTGGATATTTGTAGATGATAATTTACTTCAAGCAGAACTTGTAAAAAATGGTCTTGCAGAAGTTGCGTATTTATATGGTGATTATAAGTATACTGATTTATTAAAAGACTATGAACAAACTGCTATAGCAACAAAGGTAGGAATGCATTCTGATATAGATACTTCTAGTTATACAAAGAATAAAGAAGCTAGTAGTAAGAAAAAGAGTAAAAAACAAGAAAAAAGTACAGGAAATGATAAAGAAAAAATTAAAAATAGTATATTAGATTATATTTCTTCTTTATTAGATGAAATTTTAGATGAAATTTTTAAATAATTTCTTCTTTTTTATTTATTTTTTGGTATAATAAATTTTAGTGTGATAAAGGTGATTTAGATGATAAAAGAAATGATAGAAGATTTAAAATTACATAGAGTTTCATATTTAGTAGAAATAATGCAAAAGGGTGATTTTGATAAAAAAATAGATGCATTAAAAAAAATCTCAAAAATGAAAATAACCAAAAATATAGGATTATTTTTAATAGATTCATCTAAATATGATTATGGTATAAACGATAATAATGGAGGTATAAGTTCAGAACTTATTTCTCTTTGCTTTAAAAACTACTATGACGAATATACAAATGCAATAAAAAAAGTGTTTGATAGATTAGATGAAGACTCTAAAAATAGAGTAGTATTTTTATTATCTAGCATAGATAATGAAAGTGCGTTACAGTTATATGCAGATATTGTATTAAAGTATTATAAAGATAGTAAATTTATTCCAGTAAGTAATTTATTTGAAAGACCATATTTATATACATTCTTATTTCCAAAATTATATAAAGCTTTAAAATTTAAAAATCCAAGAAATAATATATTAATATTATTAAATGATTATTTAAATGCAGAAGTAGTAGATAAAGTAGATTTAAAGAAAAATAAGAAATTAATTTCAGATGCAATTTTAAAAGTATTTAATGAAGCATTAAAATATAATTTTAAAAATACTACAGAGGCACTATCAAATAAAGACTATGTTGATTTAAGATTTTTCTTAGAGATATCTATTAATATAGATTGTTTTATTGATTCAAAGGATGCAAGTTTAGCAATAGATAAACTATTTAAGAAAAATGATAATCAGTTAAATTTATTTATACTAGATAATTACATAAGAAAAGGAAAAGATATATCAAAAATAAATTTAAATAAAATAGCAAAAGATGAAACTAGTAGATATCCATTATATGATTTACTTTCTAGTTACAATTTACAAAAATATATGCCTTCAAAGTATTTAACTAAAGAATTAATGGCAAAATCTGATTTTTATTTAAATTTTATGATTTATACAAGGTATGAAAGTGAAATAAAAAATTATAAATTTATTGAAAAAAGAATAATAAATAATTATGAGTATTATATATTTAAGTTTAAATATACATATAGTTTCAAAAATATACCTAGTGATTTTTTAACTAATTATGTTATGGAAATAAGTAATGTATCAAAGTATGATAATAGTAAAATTACAAAAGAGTTTATAGGAATAAGTGGAGGATATGAACAAAATAAAGATTCATACAAAATAGCATTTAATCATAATAGATTATTATTTAAAGAACTAAATAAAAGCGATACTATAGATAAAATTATTGATGATTTAAAGATAAAAGAAGATACATGTATAAAAGAAGAAGTAAAAGAAATAAGAAGAGAAAAAGTAAAAAAAAATAACTTTTCATATATTTTAGTAATTTTATTACTAGCTTTATTAATATTATCTTTAATAGCGTGCACTATATATTCATATAATCCAAATCTAATACAAGTGAAAAAGAGTGATAAATATATTTCTTCTAAACTTATAAAACCAAATGATTTTAAAGAAATAGATGCTAAAGATACATTTAATATGAATGATTCAGAGTATTATGTATTATTTTATAAAAAGGATGGTAATAAAAATAAATATTATACTTATATAAATAAATATTTAAATAACAATTTAAAAGTGTATTACGTTAATATGAATGATACAAAAAATGATTATTTAAAACATCAAAATGATCTTAATTTTATAATTGAAAAAGATAGGTTTATAAAGGTTAAAAATAAAGAATATGAATATTATGTAGATGGTAAAAATAACATATTAAATGAAATGAATGCGTATACCTCAAAATTAGAACAAAAAAAATAAAGTTGCAAAATTGCAATTTTTTTTTAAAATTTAAAAAAAATATTTATTTTTAATTGATTTTATGCTAAAATTACTTATAGTTATAATAATTGGAGGAATAAAGTATGGGAATATTTGATAAATTTTTTGGAAAAGAAATAAATGGTGGTGAAATTAGCGAAGATGAATATTATTCACTAGGTATTGATGAAGCATATAAAGATTCAAATAGTGAAGGAAATAAAATGATTCTTTTAGAACCAAGAGCATATTCAGAAAGTCAACAAATCGCAGATCATTTAAAAAAGAGAAATACTGTAGTTGTTAATTTAAAAAGAGTAACAAATGAACAAGCTAAAAGAATAGTAGATTTCTTAAGTGGTACATTATACGCTATTGGTGGAGATTTACAAAAACTTGGACCTGGTATATTTTTATGTACACCAAAGAATATAAATGTACAAGGTAAAATGACTGAGGAAGAAGATAAAACAAAAAGAACAAAAAATGATGATATTGAATTTTAATGGTAGACATTAGTTTATAAAAGTGTTATTATATAACACATAGTTTTGAGGTGATAACTTGGAAAAATTTAGTCGTACACTTCATGGCTATAATCCAGATGAGGTTAATGAATTTCTAGATGAAGTAATTGCTAAAGTTGAGAAAATGGTAGAATCTAATAGACAAAAAAATGAAGAAATTCTTTATTTGAAAAGTGAACTTAATAAACAAAAGATGAACCAAGATGTAATTGATAAAGCAAAAAAATATGATGATCTAGAAGCAACATTAAATAAAGCAATTGTAATGGCAGAGGATACAGGGGAACATATTAGAAGAGTTGCAAAGCAGGAACGTGATTTAATTTTAGAAGAAGCTAAGAAAAATGCTAGTATAATAATTAATGATGCACTTGTAAGATCTGAGAAAATAGAATATGAAGCATCTCTTTTAAGAAAGAACATTATAATGTTTAAAAAGAAACTTAAAACTAATTTAGAAGAACAACTAAAATTGGTTGATGATATTGAAGTAATTGAAGAATTAGAATAGATGATAGAGACGGATATTTAAAAATTTATTTAAAGAGAAAATGTTAATTGGTGAGAGACATTAATAAATTTAGATATTAGATCACTCTTGATATTTTTACCTGATATTTAGGGTAAAACGTAAAACTCATGCGTTAAATGAAGAAAGAGCATAGAAAAGTCTATGAAGTAAGGTGGTACCGCGTTTAATCGTCCTTACATCATAGGCTTTTTATATATTTAGGAGGAGTAAAAAATGATAATAAGCATATTACTTTTAATAGTAGGATTTGTACTTTTAATAAAAGGTGCAGACATATTTGTTGATGGTGCAAGTAGTACAGCATTAAACTTAAAAGTATCAAAAATGGTAATAGGACTTACCATAGTAGCATTTGGAACAAGTGCACCAGAACTTGCTGTATCTATTAAAGCACTACTTTCAGGTAGTTCAGATATAGTATTAGGTAACGTAGTAGGTAGTAATATCTTTAATATATTATTTATATTAGGAGTATCATCATTATTTTCATCTATGGTAGTTAAAGATAATACTGTAAAAAAAGAAATACCGCTTACAATGTTATTTTCAGTGTTATTAACAGTCTTAGCATTTGATAACATATTTGATAAAAATATTACAAATGTAATAACTAGAACAGATGGTTTTGTTATTTTAATATTCTTTATAGTATTTATATATTATTTAGCATCTATTGCTAAAAATAATAAAGAAGAAAATGAAGAAGCACCATACAAAATAGGAAAGTCATTATTATTTGTATTAATAGGTCTTGTTGGAATAGTAGCTGGTAGTAACTTAGTAGTTGATAATGCAAGTGCTATAGCAAAAGCACTTAATGTATCAGAAAAGATGATATCACTTACAATTGTTGCATTTGGAACAAGTCTTCCAGAGTTAGTAACAAGTGTGCAAGCTGCTAGAAAACATGAAAACGACATAGCGATTGGAAATATTATTGGTAGTAATATCTTTAATATAGGAATTGTTATTGGACTTCCATGTGCATTAATAGGAAACATTAATGTCGGAACATTTAATTATGTTGATATGTTTACAATGATAGGAGCGGCAGTACTTTTATTCTTGTTAACATTTAAGAAAAGAAAACTAGATAAAGGCGAAGGCTTAATCATGTTATTAATATTTATAGTATATTATGGTTATGTAATTATAGGAGGATAAGATTATGAAAATATTTGAAAGTTTAGATAAAGTATCTAATGAAGAAATGGAAAGTAAAATATTAAAAAAATGGAAAAGTGAAGACATATTAAATAAAACAATAGAAAATAGAAAGAATAGCAAGAACTTTGTATTCTATGATGGACCAATATATGCGAATGCTAAACCTGGTATTCACCATGTATTTGCTAAAACTATAAAAGATTCTATTTGTAAATATAGAACTATGAAAGGAAATAGAGTACTTAGAAAAATAGGACTTGATACACATGGACTTCCAATAGAAGTAAATGTTGAAAAAAAACTAGGATTTAAGTCAAAAGCAGATATTGAAAAATTTGGTATTGAAAATTTCTGCAAAGAATGTAATAAAGAAACAGCAACTAATATTGATATAGTTAAAAAAGTAACTGATCAAATGGGTCAATTTATAGATATGGAAAATCCATATATTACATGTAGTAATGAATTTATTGAATCAGAATGGTGGCTTATAAAAAATATATTTGATCAAGGATTAATTTATCATGGAAATAAAGTACTTCCATATTGTCCAAGATGTGGTACTGAACTTTCTGCTAATGAAGTATCACAAGGATATAAAAATGTATCAGTCAATACTGTAATAGTACCATTTAAATTAAAAGATGAAGATACTTATGTACTTGTTTGGACAACAACACCATGGACACTTATAGATAACGTTGCTTTATGTGTTAATCCAAATTATGAGTATTTAAAAGTTGAATCAATGGGATATAAATTTATAGTTGGTAAATCACTTGCTGAAAAAGTATTAGGTGATGACTTTAAGGTATTAGAAGAACTTACTGGTAAAGATTTGGAAGGACTTTCTTATGAACAATTACTTCCATTTGCTAAAGTAGAAGGTAAAGCATTTGTTATTTTAGCAGATACATATGTTACAGATGCTGATGGTACTGGAATTGTACATATTGCTCCAGCTTATGGTGAAGATGACTCTAGAGTAGCAAAAGAAAATGGGGTTGCATTTGTTCAATCAGTTGATAAAGATGGTAAGTATAAGATTGGTCCATGGGAAGGAACAGTTGTAACTGATAGTGATCTTGAAATAGAAATAATAAAATACTTAAAGGCAAATGATAAATTATTTAAGAAAATAAAATTAACACATGATTACCCACATTGTTGGAGATGTAAAAAACCACTTATTTATTATGCGAAACCAGCATGGTATATACAAACAACAGCAAGACAAAAAGAAATAATAGAAGCAAATAAAAAGGTATCTTGGCATCCTGCTTATGTTGGTGAAAAAAGATTTGCTAACTGGCTAGAAGGTATGGTAGATTGGGGAATTTCAAGAAATAGATATTGGGGTTGTCCAATGCCTCTTTGGACTTGCGATTGCGGTAATGTAACTTGTATTGGTTCAATAAAAGAATTAAAAGAAAAGGCAGTAGATAATATAGATATAGAATCTATGGAACTTCATAGACCATATATAGATAATGTTCATATTAAATGTGAAAAATGTGGTAAAACAATGAATAGGGTAACAGATGTTATGGATGTTTGGTTTGATTCAGGTGCTATGCCATATGCACAATATCATTATCCATTTGAAAATAAAGAATTATTTGAAAGTCAGTTCCCAGCAGATTTCATCGCAGAAGGAGTAGATCAAACAAGAGGATGGTTTAATTCACTTATTTGTATATCTACTTTAGTATCAGGTGTATCAAGTTATAAAAATGTTGTTGTAAATGATATGATGCTTGATGAACATGGTAAAAAGATGAGTAAATCAGTAGGTAATATTATTGATCCAGAAGAAGAAATGTCTAAGTTTGGCGCAGATGCGGTAAGATTCTATATGCTTAATGCATCACCAGTATGGACACCACTTAGATTTGATGAAGAAGGAGTTAAAGATGTAAATTCTAAAATACTTGGAACACTTAAAAATACATATACATTCTTTGAAATGTATGCAAATACTGATAATGTAGATCCAAGAGAATTTGATGTACCATATGAAAAAAGAGAAGAAATAGATAAATGGTTATTATCTAAATATAATAAGCTTGTTAAAAATATGACAGAAGCATTTGATGAATATGATTTAAATAAAGTAACAAAATATGTATTTACTTTCTTAAATGAGGATTTATCTAACTGGTATATAAGACGTAATAGAAGAAGATTCTGGGGCTCAGAACTTAATGATTCTAAAAAAGCAGTATATAAAACAACTTATGAAGTATTAACTGGAGTATGTAAATTACTTGCGCCAATTATTCCATTTATTACTGAAGAATTATTTATTAAACTAACAGGAAAAGAATCAGTACATTTAGAAGATTATCCAGTATGTGATGATAATATGATAAATGAAAAAATAGAAGAAAAAATGGATCTTGTTCGTGACCTTATTTCACTTGGTAGAAATGCAAGAGAAGAAGTTAAAATAAAGGTTCGTCAACCAATAAGTGAAATTATTATAGATGGAAAAAATAAAGAATTAATTGGTGACTTAACTGATCTTATTAAAGAAGAATTAAATGTTAAAAATGTAGTATTTGAAAATGATTTAAGTAAATATATGAACTTTACTATAAAACCTAACTTTAAAGTATGTGGTAAAATGTTTGGTAAAGACATAAATAATTATGCTAAAATGCTTAGTACTTTAACTGATGAAGACGTAAATAAACTTCAAAATGGAAATACTATTATTGCTGCATTTAATGGTGAAAACATTGAAATAACAAAAGAAATGGTTGATATAAGAATCGAATCAAAAGAAGGATTTGATGCTGCTAAAGAAAATAATAACTTTATAATATTAAATACTACTTTAACAGATGACTTAATAAATGAAGGTATTGTTCGTGAACTTGTATCAAAAGTACAAAATTTAAGAAAAGTTAAAGATTTTGATGTAGCAGATAGAATTACATTATATTATGATGGTAATATTGACTCTATAATAAGTGAATTTACTGATTACATAAAGAAGGAAACTTTATCTGTTGATATAGTTAAAAAAGAAGATTTAAGTGAAAACTTTAACTTAAATGGAATAGATGTTAAATTAGATGTTGAAAAAGTTACACAATAGTGTAGCTTTTTTTGTAAACTCTTTGTGAAATCACCCCTTGACAAAAAAGCCTGGGGGGGGGTATACTATAGATAAATAATAGAAGAAAGTAGGAAGAAGTAATGAATAAAAAAGGCTTTGCGACAAGTACAATAGTATTTACACTACTATCAGTGTTTTTAATATCAATAAGTATATTATTAGTAACAATAACAAATACAAATAAAACAAAAAATACATTAAATGAAAAAGTAGTAAGTAATATAGAATATGGAAATAGTTCAATAAATGATTTAGAACAGAGGGTACTAGAACTAGAAAATAATGCATTAAAAATAGACGATATATATCCGGTAGGAAGTATTTATATTAGCGAAACTGATTCTTCTGTAAATGATGTTAAAGAAAGATTTGGAGGAGAATGGGAAGCTTATGCTAGCGGTAAAACATTAATAGGATCAGGAACTGGAACAGATATTAATGGAACTATCAAGACATTTAAAAATGATGAGGTGGGTGGTGAATATAGTCACAAATTAACAATTCAGGAAATGCCAATTCATAGTCATAATGATGGTACATCTGGTTCAGCAGCTTTTAATATTACTGCAGTCACAAATCCTAATTCTTCGAGTGCTGTTGTTGCTTTTGATAATACTTCTGGTAGACCAACAACATCAGCAGGTGGTGATAAATATCACAATAATATAGAACCATACATAGTAACATATATTTATAAAAGAGTTAAATAAAAAGCACTAACTTTCGTTAGTGTTTTCTAATGTTACATTATTTTGTTCATCTGTCTTATCAACAACTATATCTTCAACATCAAGTTCTATTAATCTTATTATTTCATCAAATGATGTAAGACCTTGTAATATTTTTATTAAACCATCTTGAAGTAGTGTATGTACATTTGGACTATTATATACAAGTTTTTTTAATGCTTCTTTTCTTATTGAATTAGATATTGCATCTCTAATATTTTCATCAATTAATAATACTTCATGTATTGCTATACGGCCTCTATAACCATTCATACAATTAGCACAACCATCACCAGCTTCATATATTTCATTTACATCAATTCCTAAGTTTCTCTTGAATACATGTTTTTGATATAAAGTAGTTGCAACCTTTTTTCTACATGATGGACATAATTTTCTTGCTAATTTTTGTGATATTATTCCAGATAGTGATGCAGCAAGTAAATATCTTTCAACATCCATATCAAGAAGTCTTTCTATTGTATTAAGTGAGTTATTAGTATGTAGTGTAGATAATACCAAGTGACCAGTAACTGATGCTCTAACTGCAATAGTAGCAGTTTCATCATCACGAATTTCACCAATCATTATTATATCAGGGTCTTGTCTTAGTATAGATCTAAGAACATTTGCAAATGTAAGACCAATTTCACTATTAACTTGTACTTGATTAATACCAGCTAAATCCATTTCAACTGGGTCCTCAACTGTTATTATATTAGATTCTTCTCTATTAAGTCTTTGCAAAATAGAGTATACAGTAGTAGATTTACCAGTACCAGTTGCTCCAGTAACAAGTATAATACCACTTGGTAAACTGATCATTTTTAAAATCTTTTGAAAGTTACTTTTACTAAAGCCAAGCATTTCAAGACCTTTAACACTCATTGAATAATCTAGTATACGAATAACTATTTTTTCACCATTATTAGTTGGAAGAGAAGATACACGCATATCAAGAGGTATTCCATTTAATGTTGTTTTAATCGCACCATCTTGTGGAAGTCTATTTTCTGTAATATTCATACCAGCAATAATTTTTATTCTTGTTACTAAGTTCTTTTTATATAAACTTGGTATTGTACAATAGTCAATAAGTTGACCATCAATTCTTATTCTAACCTTTAAATCTTCATCAATAGGGTCAAAGTGTATATCACTTGCTCTATTTTTAGTAGCGTCTATAATAATTTCATTTACTATTTCTACTATTGGTAATTTTTCAAAATCAAATGTTCTTAACATTATCGCACCTCTTTATTCTTTTTTGTTAAATACTTTATTTACCCCCTAGTATTTATTTCATTTTTATTATATAATAATTTTATACTAATAGCAAGCAAAGTGAGGTAATAAAATGGAAAAAATTTGTCAAAAAGGATATTTCTTAGTTGAGACAATTATTTCTCTGACAGTAGTCGCGACTGTAATAACTATTTTATATGCAACCATAACAACATCATTTATAAATCAAAATGATGAACTTACCAAATTTAATACAATAGAGGGTATGTATATAGCAAAAGAAGTAGATAAATATTTTAAACTAAACTTAGATGATTTAGAGGAAAATATAACAGATACAAATAAATATATAGATTTGGATGATTATATAAATACTAATAATAACGAAAATTTATCATCTTTTAGGGAATTTAATGAAAATTTAAACATTAAAAAGATATATTTTTCAAACTACGATATGAAAAAACTAATTGAAGATAAGATAAATGTATCAATGAAGAAAAATTTGTTAGTAGAAAACAATAAAGATACTAACAGATGTAATTATAGATATCTAGTTATATTTAAAGATAATACCTATGCTACAGTAGGAATTGAGTGTAATTAAGGGTGAAAATTATGAAGAAAAATAAAGGATTTACATTAGTTGAATTATTAATAAGTTTTACACTTTTAACAGTAGTATTAATTTATTTAATAAAAGCAACTACTAATATAATGGCAAAAGAAAATGATATATTAATGCTTCAGGAATATAATGTTTTTGAATCGACTTTTTTAAACAAAATATATGAAGATATAGATGAACTAAGTAATTTAAAAATAGAAGAAAATTCTGGTGAATTAAATATAAAAGTTGGAGATTCAGAAACAATATATAAAAATATATCTTTTATAAATACTAGTGATGAAAAGGGCATATACTATGATAATGTGTTATATGAGTTACCATCAAATACAGAATTTAACAAAGAACAATATTATGTAATTAAGCAAGGTACATATACAGAAGATAATTACATCAAGAATTATTCTATAATATCTATTCCTCTTATATCAAATCAAAAAAATAGAACTATAAATATAATTTTTCAAAATGTAAACGAAGATATTATAATTCCAGAAAAAAAATATATATGTAAAAGGGCAGCTACACTTCATACAGAAAAGTGTACTCAAACAGATGGAACAAATTATTGTTCAGGTGCAGGATATACAACTACAGGTTCAAAAGGAACAACTACAATTACTTATGGTGATTTAGGAATAAGTGGAACACTTAAATCAGGTGATGCATTTGATTGTGATGTAAATGGAGATGGAATATATGATAGTAAGACAGAAAGATTTTACTATGTAAGTGATTTAGATAGTAAAACAGCAGTATTGATATATTATAATAATGTTAGTGGAGGAGTACCAAGTAATAATACAACATATGCATATGATAGCTCTAATGAAAATTTTCATGGACCTGTAACAGCAATAGAACAATTACCAACAATTTCACAATGGAGCAACATAAAACTAAAAAATAGTGTAAGAGCAATAAAAACAGAAACAGGGACAAATAGTACAACAGGTGGGACACTTCCAACTAATTTTAGTTATTCTGGTAAAGCTGCAAGATTACTTACAATACAGGAAGTAAGACAAGGAACAGGGATAAGTAATGTACCAACATTGAAATTAGGAGAATTAGATAACTTTACATATTTATTAGAAAATACAAAATTTGCAAGTAATAGTAATTCAGCATGGGCATGGTGGCTAGAGAACGCTCATTCCAATGATTCTACGAACGCTTGGTATGTGGACGGCAGCAGCCGCTCTATGCACGGCAACACCGTTTCGTATGCTGGCGCCTATGGAATTCGTCCAGTAATAGAAGTAGCAAAATCTAAAATTCAGATTGAATATGAACCATATGAAATATTGATAGCTAAAGTAGGAGATAATCCTGAAAATTATGGAACTTACAATGATTTTATATCTGATATAAATAATATTAAAAAAATATTCCAAAGTAGGGATGCTGTAGATTATTTGATTTCATATAATGAGCTTTTCACTGAAATTAAAAAATTAAATAATTATTCAAGTGATATAGTACCAATAATATTGTCATCTTCTGTATATACAAATTTAGAAAAGTATAATAATGGTTTACCTTGTTATTTAGTTAACAAAGGGATTGTTGATAATAATATAATTGGAACATTTGCTTCATATAATTATGTAGATGATGTTCATAATCCAAACGGAAATACAAATAATAGTACATTTACTATGAGTTGTTCTAGTGGAATATGTACTAATTCATTTTCTATTACGGCAAAAGATTATCCAAATAATTGGGGTTCTAAGAATTTACTTGGAAGTAAAAAAGTAAACTTTGATAAATATGATATGTTGGCATTAGATTTTATTTCATTTAGTAATACAGCCGCATATTATAAAGAAATGTTTGGATATACTCAAGTTACTAATAAAAAATTTTCTGATTCAAATGCAGCATATACAAATACTGTAAGTTCTGCGCGTATAGTTGGTGTAAACATAAAAAATGTAACAGGTGATTATTACGTTGGTTTTGAACATGGTGGCAATACTGGTACTTCAAGTAGTAAATTTTATAGTATTTTCATGTATTAAAATAAATACCTCTATTAATTTTGATAGAGGTATTTATCATATATTAGAATTATATAAGATGAGTTAAAGTATAAAAACATAGACACTATTTAATAAAAGTAATATAATAAAACAAAAAGTTAGGTGAATTTATATGGATAATAAAATTATTGATTTAGAAAAAATAAAAAAAACAAAGGAAATCAATATTAATAAAAATAGTATGATTTTTGAGTTATTAAATTTAACAGAAATACTGGAAAACAAAATAAATGAAATATATTATGTAGGTGAAAAGTATAAAAATGCTGGTGGAAAATGTACTGATGAACAGATGAAATTATTTTCAAAGATAGTTTGTTCATATTTTAGAATTCTATATGAGGAGATAGATAATTATACTGGTAGTACAGATGAAAACAGAGTACTTTATAATTTTGCTAGTAATTTAGATGAGATTTGCATTAATTTACCAAGTACTGAAGAAATTATGTCTCAAAAAGAAAAAAGAGTAAGAGTTCCAAACCCAAGAAACTATACGATAGATGAAATACTTACTTTTCCAGAAATTATAGAAAATAAAATCAATGAAATATATGATATTGGAGAAAAAAATGAAGAATTTAGACTTAAATGTACAGAAGAACAAATTAGAATATTTATAAAAATGGTTAGTTCATATTTTAGAATTTTATTTGATGAAATTAATAATTATGAAGGTAATGATAACCAAAATATAATTCTTTATAGCTTTCTTGAAGATTTAAGAAATATATGTGATGATTTACCAGATTTACAAAAAATTATAAAAGATGAGGATAAAAGAGTTTTAAGACTAGAAAATACTTATGAAAATAATGTATAATAATATTGGTGAAAAAATATGAATCAAGATAAAATAAGAAATTTTGCAATAATCGCACATATAGATCATGGTAAAAGTACCCTTGCAGATAGAATATTAGAATTAACTGGTGCTGTTAGTAAAAGAGAAAGTAAAGATCAACTTTTAGATAATATGGAACTTGAAAGAGAAAGAGGTATTACTATTAAGTTAAATAGTGTTAAATTAAATTATAAAGGCTATATATTTCATTTAATAGATACCCCTGGGCATGTAGATTTCTCTTATGAAGTATCAAGAAGTTTAGCTGCGTGTGAAGGTGCTATTTTAGTAGTAGATGCTGCACAAGGAATAGAAGCACAAACACTTGCTAATTTATATTTAGCTTTAGAAAATGATCTTGAAATAATACCTGTTATTAATAAGATTGATTTACCAAATGCAGATATTGATAAAGTAAAAAAAGAGTTAATAGAAACACTTGGTTTTAAAGATGAAGATATTATTTTAACAAGTGGTAAAACAGGGTATGGTGTAGATAAATTACTTGATAGTGTTATTGAAAGAATACCTAGTCCTAAAGGAAATATAAATTCATCTTTAAAAGCATTAATATTTGATAGTGTATTTGATTCTTATAGAGGAGTAATAATTCAAATAAGAGTTGTAGATGGTAAATTAAATGTTGGAGATAAAATAAAATTTATGAGTTCAAATGCAGTTTATGATGTAGTGGAACTATTTGTAAGTACTCCAAAAGAAGAAAAAGTAAATACATTATATCCAGGTGATGTTGGATTTATATGTGCATCTATAAAAAATATAAGTGATGTAAAAATAGGTGATACTATAACTACTTTAAATAATCCAGCAAATGAAGTATTACCAGGTTATAAGCTAATGAAATCAATGGTATTTTGCGGCGTATATCCACTTGAAACAAGTAAATATAATGATTTAAGAGATGCTTTAGAAAAACTTGCATTAAATGATGCATCACTTACATTTGAACCAGAAACAAGTAAAGCATTAGGATTTGGATTTAGATGTGGATTCTTAGGACTTCTTCATATGGATATAATAAGAGAAAGAATAGAAAGAGAATTTAATATAGAACTTATATTAACTGCGCCTTCTGTTGTATATAAAGTAACACTTACTGATAATAGTGTATTAATGATAGAAAATCCAGGTAAATTTCCAGATAGACAGGTAATTAAGCAAGTAGAAGAACCATATGTTAAAACTAATGTATTAGTACCTACAGAGTATATTGGACAAGTAATGGAACTTTGTCAAAATAAAAGAGGAACATTTATATCTATGGATTATATTAATAAAGTAAGGGTAAATATACATTATGATATTCCACTTTCAGAAATAGTATATGATTTCTTTGATAAGTTAAAATCATATACTAAGGGTTATGCATCATTTGATTACGAATTTATAGGTTATAAAATAAGTGATTTAGTAAGAATGGATATATTATTAAATGGAGATATAGTAGATGCTTTTTCCTGCATAGTTCATAAAGAATTTGCTTACAAAAGAGGTAAAGCTATAGTAGAAAAATTAAAAGAAATAGTCCCAAGACAATTGTTTGAAGTTCCAATACAAGCAACTATAGGAAGTAAAGTAGTCGCAAGATGTGATATAAAAGCAAATAGAAAAAATGTACTTGCAAAATGTTATGGTGGGGATATATCTAGAAAAAGAAAACTACTTGAAAAACAAAAAGAAGGAAAGAAAAAAATGAAAACAATAGGTAGTGTAGAACTACCAAAAGAAGCCTTCTTATCGATATTAAGTGTGGAGGATGAATAATGAATAGAGAACAATATTATTTAGAGAAAGAAGTAAAAAAGCAAAGATTTAATAATAAAAACAATAGATATATTTTTTAAATATGATGGTAATTTAACTGAAATAGGAAAAGTACTAAATAAATCAAAAGCAACAGTATCTAGAATATTAAATAGTGAATTATTTGATAAAATGGTTGATAATAATGAAATTGATAAAAAAGTCGCTCTTGAAATTAAAAAGAAACTTTTAGAAAATAAGAAAAAAGGTCAGATAAAAGGTGGAGAGACATTTAAAGAAAATTATGATGTTATATATAATGAAGAACATAGAATAATAGGTCATGCTAAAAAGTAGACCTATTTTTTAGTTTATTGTTTAATCAAATAAAAGCTTTTTTTCATATATTAATTTAGAGGAGGAAGCTTTATGTGTTCACAAAATTTAGATAGATTAGAAGAAAATTTGAAATTAAGAAAAAAGTTGTTAAGTCTAGGAATATGTTCTTCAGTTATTGGACCTACTGGACCTCAAGGAATACCAGGTGTACAAGGGCTTAAGGGAGATAAAGGCGACACTGGTTCACAAGGCTCTAAAGGAGATAAAGGAGATATTGGTCCAACAGGACCTCAAGGAGAGCCTGGTCCAATTATAAGTTCAACAAATGAAGGTATGCTTTTTGTAAGTTTTGCAGAAACAAAAGTAAATGGTCCTATGACTTTTGAAAACTCATGGCTTATACCCAACGATTCACAATATTTTAGTTTGTTAAATAATAATGAAGTACAAATTGAACCTGGTATTTATGAAATTAGTTTATCATGCTTTCTTGATGGATCAGATGTTGATCATGGTGTAGAAGTGTATCTTAAAACAAAGGAAGGAGCAGCTATAAAAGATTTGGATTACAAATTATCTGTAGGAAGTACAATGCCAATGAATTTTTCACAAAACATATTGTTTAGATTTGAAAATGTAACTATTTTAGAAGTAGAAGTTAATTTATTAGGTGATGAGGAAACTTCAAATGTAGAAGTATCTAACACTAATTTATTGATTAAGAAGATTCATGAGTAAAATATTTAAGGAAACTTAAATATTTTTTTGTAAACAATGAAATAATGAATTGACAATAAGTAAATCAAAATTGTATACTATAATTATATGATAGGAGTGTAAAAATGAAGAAAAAAGGATTTACATTAATAGAGCTTTTAGCAGTAATAGTAATATTAGCACTAATAGTGATAATAGCAGTACCAAAGATATTAGATGTAATAGAAAAAAGTGAAAGAACAGCATGGGGAGAAAGTGCAGGATTAATGGCAAAAGCCGCAGAATTAAAGTATAGTGAAGGAAGTATAACAAATACAGAAAGAAATGAAATATATGAATTTGAAAATGGAGACTTTAAAAGTGGAAGTCCAACACTAACATTTAAGGGAGATAAACCATATAGTGGAAAGATAGTACAAGAAAAAGGGAAAACAACACTAGCATTAATAAGTAAAAATAAGAAATGGTGTGCAATAAAAAATACAGGAGAAAGAATAGCAAAAGTATATAAAATAGGAAAAGAAATAACAGAAGAAAATTGTAAGATAGGATACACAGGTAGTAGTGATGATAATAAACCAGAAGAGTATACATGCCCAGATATAAGTACATATCCATTAAAAAATTTAAATGTTGAAGCTATCCCATCAGTCGAAAATAAATACAAAGATGCAGAAGAATACTATACTTTTTATATTAATCCAGAAACAAAAACAGCAGAATTAGAAGAATCAGATTCAGAAAAAATAATATCATCAAATATTACAAATTTAATTATTCCAGAAAGTATTACAACGCCAGATGGTGTAAAATATGCAGTAGATACAATTAATACAGGAGCTATACATATTTCTAAAAAAATTAATAAAATTGTTATATCTCCAAGTGTAGTAACAATAAAAACGCATGCCTTTAGCTACGATGGGTTTAAAGCAAATTTTGAAGAGTTAGATCTTAGTTATGCAGTTAAATTAAAAGAATTAGATGGGTTTTCAAGTGCAACTATCACAAAACCAATTGTAATAAACAAATGCTTGAAAAGCTTAGAAACAATAAAAGCAGTAGCATTTACTAATGCAACAGCATCAGATATAGTAATTAAAGATGCACCAAAGCTTGTAACAATTGAAAAAGATGCTTTAGGAGGGGTAAAAGGCAATTTAACAATTAAAAATGTACCAAATCTTACATCAATAGGTTCACAAATCAGTACATCCTTAACTAGTTTATCATTAGAAGATTTACCAAAATTATCATCAATTAATTTTGATCAAGATCTATACTATGTAAATAAGTTGAATTTAAGAAATTTGCCAAGTTTAACAAAAATAGATGATCGTACATTTTATGGTGTTGGAAATTATAGTGAAGAAATATTAACGATTAATATTGAAAATCTAAACAATTTAGAAATTATAGGAAAGTCTTCGTTTGGAATGTCACATAATACAACGAATGAGACTATTTTAAATTTAAGAAATTTACCTTCTTTAACTACAATAGATAATAATGCATTTAAAGGAATAAATATCACAGAATTAAATATGATAGAATTAGATAATTTAAAAACAATAGGTGGGAGTGCATTTGGTAACAATAAAATTAGTAGTTTAAGTTTGAATTTACCAAAACTGGAAACAATTGGAGAAAGTGCATTTATATCAAATAATATAAGTAAAATTAATTTTGATACACCAAACTTAAAAACCATTGGTTCAGGTGCATTTAATTCGAATGCTGTTATTGATAATTTTGACTTAACAAAGTGTAAAAATTTAGAAGAAGTAACTAATGGATTCCAGTCAGCATCTATAGTAAATTTAAATCTTTCTGGTCTAAAAGATTCAGCAGTAAAAAGTGCACTTATATCATCAAATTTAACTTCAACATTAAAGAATTTAAACATAGCAAATAGTGGAATAACCTCTCTTGATTTATCTGGATATACCGCTTTAGAAAATATAAATTTAAATGGATGCAGTGAATTAACTTCATTTATGTTAAATGGTAATAAAAAAATTACAACACTAGATTTTTCTAAATATAAAAATCTTAATAAATTAAATACAGTTACTTTATATGCTGATACGGCACTTCAAAATCTAAATTTAAGTGGATTAAGTGCATTAACAACAGTACAAATGGGAAATGATCCATATACTAAATTAAAGATACCAGCAAGTGTAACAACTATATCAGCTCCTTCAACAGGTACTATATCTTGTATAGAAATAGAAGGAGATAGTACAAGGTTTGACAGTAAGTTTAAGGATATATTTGGTGTAGAAAAATCATCAGTTGCAAGTACTTGTACATTTAATTAAGTTCATAATTAATATTATGAACTTTTTATATTTGTAAATGAATATAAAAATATACTTGATAAGGAGATAAAAGAATGATAAACTTGAATCTAGAGTAGAAATTAGTTTTAAGGAGAATAGAAAATATGAAGAAAAAAGGATTTACATTAATAGAACTTTTAGCAGTAATAGTAATTCTTGCAATAATAACAGTAATAGCAGTACCAAAGATATTAGATGTAATAGAAAAGTCAAAAGAAAGTAGTGCGGAAAGTAGTATAAAACTTGTAAAAGATGCAATAAAAACACAAATAACCGCAGGAGATGCACTAAATGAATCTAACTTTATAAAAAATAATGATGGTTGTTATTTATTTGATTTTGATGATCAAAGTACAGCAAATTCAAAAGAATTAAAACTAAAAAATAAAGATAAAATAAGTGGAAGTATAACTTATTGTAATGGAACATTTAAAGATGATACATTAAAATTTGATGGTACAGAAATATCAAAAGACGATAATAACAATAAAATAATATGTAAAAGAGCAACAACACTTCATACAGAAGAATGTACACAGACAGATACAACATATTCTTGTTCAGGAGCTGGATATACAACTAGTGGTTCAAAAGGAACAACTACAATAACATATGGTAACTTAGGAACAAAAGGAACACTTACTTCAGGGGATGCATTTGATTGTGATGTAAATGGAGATGGAACATACGATTCAACAACAGAAAGATTTTATTATGTAACAGATATGAGTAATGATGCAGCAGTATTAATTTATTATAATAATGTAAGTGCAGGTAGTCCAAGTAATAGTGAGGTATATGCTTATGATAGTTCAGAAGAAAATTTTCATGGACCAAGAACAGCAATTGCACAGCTTCCGACAATTACACAATGGAAAAATGTAAGTTTAACAAATAGTACAAGAGCGATAACAAATGAAAGTGGTGGAAACACAACAACAGGAGGAACATTGCCAAGTAACTTTAGTTATGCAGGATATGCAGCAAGATTACTTACAATACAGGAAGTAAGAAAGGCGACAGGGTTAACTAGTATACCAACTTATGATTTTGGAGAACTAAACAATTTTACATATTTTTTTGAAAATACTAAATTTTCAAGTAATGGTAAAGCATCATGGGCATGGTGGCTTGAAAATGCTTATTCCAGTACCTCTAGTTCTGCTTTTGATATATATAGTAGTTTTCGCAGTGTGAACAATGATACTGTTTCAGATTCTGATGACCTTGGTGTTCGTCCAGCAATAGAGGTACCTAAAGTAAATATTTCATATTAATTAATAAAAGAACTAATTTTTAAATGATTAGTTCTTTTTAAATTGTTTTTTTATTGATAATTTGTTATTATGTCTATGGTGATATCTATGAAGTTTAAAAAGATATATTTAGAAATTACTAATGTATGTAATTTATCATGTGATTTTTGTATTAAAAATAGTAGATTGAGAAATATAATGGATATTAATTCTTTTTGTGCAGTATTAGATAAATTAAATGGTTTTACAGAGTATTTATATTTTCATATTTTAGGTGAACCATTGATTCATCCAAAGATAAATGAGTTCATAGATTTAGGAACTAAAAAAGGATATAAAATAAATATTACTACTAATGGATATCTAATTAACAATATAATTGATAATAAAAATGTAAGACAAGTAAATATATCGCTTCATAGCTTTGATTTGAAATATAAGAAATCTTTAGAAGAATATCTTAATGGCATATATGATTATATAGATAAAAATAAAGATAATACATATATATCATTAAGGTTATGGACTAAAAGTAATTATTCAAATTTAATAATACAAAATCTAAGCAAAAGATTTAGCATTAATATTGACAACTTTCAAAAAATAAGTAATATATCATTAGATAAAAATGTATATTTAAATTTTTCAAAAGAATTTATATGGCCAGATTTAAATAATGATCATTATTCTATAAATGGTAAATGTTATGCACTAAAAGATCATTTAGGAATACTTTCAGATGGTACTATTGTCCCGTGCTGTCTTGATTCAAAAGGCATTATTAATCTTGGTAATATATATAAAGATAATTTAGAAGATGTTATTAATTCTAAAAGGTATCAAAATATGCTTAATGGATTTAAAAATAATAAAAAGAAAGAGGAATTATGTAGACATTGTAAATTTTTATAGAAAAGGGGTAAATAATATGTTAAAAATATATAAAACTGATACATTATCTAATATTTCAAAACTAGAAAAAATTGAAAAAGATTGCTGGATTAATTTAACTTTACCAACAACAGAAGAAATAGATTTAGTTTCTAAAGAGACTGGAATTAGTAGAGAGTTAATATTAAAACTTCTAGATGAAGAAGAAATACCTAGAACAGAGGTTGATGGTAGTTCGACTTTAATAGTAGTAGATTCTCCATATATAGAAGATACTGATAATAAGTATGCGACAATGCCACTTGGTATTATAATAAATAATAATGGTTATTTACTTACTATCTCATCTAAAAAATTAGAAGTATTAAGAAATTTTAAAAATGGAATGGTAAAGGATTTACATACAGAGAAAAAGTCTAGATTTACTATACAAATATTATATGAAAATGCTAAGTTATATTTAAAATATCTAAAATTTATAAATAGAAATATATATAATAAAGAGAAAATATTATATAATGCGACAGAAAATAAAGAACTTATAAGTGTACTTAATATTGAGAAAAGTCTAGTATATTTTATTACATCTCTAAAAGAAAATGATGTACTTATAGATAGAATGGCAAAAGGTAATGTAATACCTATGTATGAAGATGATTTAGATTTATTAGAAGATGCACAAATAGAAAATAAACAAGGCGTTGAAATGGCTAATATATATAGAGAAATATTAAGTAGTGTATCTGATGCATATGCAACAATTATTTCTAATAATTTAAATCAAGTTATGAAAATATTAACTAGTATAACAATTATATTTTCTATTCCAACTATGATAGCGTCATTTATAGGCATGAATGTACCACTTGGTAAATTATCTACATTAAGTTATTCATTCTGGATAATAATAGGAATTTCTGTATTAATATCTATAGCACTTGCAGTATATTTAAGAAAGAAAAAATTATTATAGGACTTTTAGTCCTTTTTATTATGTTTTTTATATCGTTACTGAATATAATAAATAGGAGGTAAATCTTATGAGAATAGTTAAATATATTAGAAGCCAAATTAATGTAATAAAAGGAAATGATCCTGCAATTAAAAGTAGTTTAGAAACGCTTTTATATCCAAGTTTTTGGGCTATTTTGTATTATAAAGTAGCACATTATTTTTATTTAAGAAAACATTATTTTATAGCAAGATTAATATCTGAAAAAGGTAAAAGAAAAACAGGAATAGAAATACATCCAGGAGCTAAAATAGGCAAGAATTTATTTATTGATCATGGTATAGGTGTTGTTATTGGAGAAACTGCAGAGATAGGTGATAATGTTATTTTATATCAAGGTGTAACACTAGGTGGTACAGGTAAAGAAAAAGGTAAAAGACACCCTACTATAAAAGATAACGTAATAGTATCAGCAGGTGCAAAAGTATTAGGTTCATTTATTGTGGGCGAAAATGCAAAGATAGGTGCGGGTGCAGTAGTATTAGAAAGTGTTCCTAAAAATGCTACTGTAGTAGGAATTCCTGCTAAGATAGTAAAAATTTCTAAGAAAGAAAAAATAGATCCGATTTATGAAAAAATGGACGATATAATTGATACTTTAAATTTACTATAAATTAATAATAACTATATTGATTTTAGGAAGAAAATAAAGTATAATTTAATTATATGAAAGTAGGTTTACAGTATGGAAAATAATAAAAGAAATAAAATTATAATTTTAATTATAACAGTAGTTATTTTATTGATTGTACTTATGCTAATAGCAAGTTTTTATGTAAAAGCAGATGAATTTGCTAATATGGTTACAATAAATAAAGCAAAAATTGTATCTATTAAAACAGGAACAGGTCCATTTGATAATTTAAAAGGACCTGGTAATGATATATCTGATGAGGATAGAATAGTTAGAAGTTTCGATAATATTTTATATAATGTTGAATTTAGTATAAAAGCAAAAAGTAATACTGATATTTCTGATTTTGAAGAAAGAAAAGTAGAAATAATAGTTAGTTTATCTGATGATGATTTAAAATATGTAAGTTTTGAATCAGGTAATCATTCAATTATGGATGGAACTTTTATATTAGATAATGATGGTAAAACTGCTAAATACATAACCAAAAATGTAAATACTTATGGTGATTTTTCAGATCAAATTGTTTTAAAAGTAAAAAATGCTCCAAATGGGTATGAAATTAAACCTACTTTTAAAATCAAAGAAACTACTGATTTGGAAGATGCAATAGAATTAAAAACTGATAGTGATATTGTAAATTATATGCCTACAATTGTGTCCTCTAAGTCAAATATTGATGTAATTGTATTATCAAATAATGATACACAATTTGGACAAGTTAATAACGAAGAAGGAAGATATTTAACTTTTGGAATTGGTCTTAGAATAATTGGTGATAATAAAGAAAAAGGAATAAAAGGAATGTTATTACCAAATGGGGATATAACATTTGATATAAAATTTGAACAAAGTAATGGGCAACCAATAATAATTGATGAAAAATATGCAAGAGTTTATAAAAATGAAAAAATAGATAATATAAATCCAGTAAAGCTAGAACTTCCATATAATATTAACAATAGTAATGTAACTATTGCTAAAAAAAGTGATAATGTATATACAATGACAATAAAAAATTATAATGAAAATTATAATACTGTTACTGCAAATGGAAATATACTTGAAAATAATAATGGAATATTTGCATCAATCGCCTTAACAATATTTTCAAAGAGAACAAGTACTGATTTAAAAAATGATATTATAGTTACTATGAATGTAAATGAAGAAAATAAAAATATTGCTAAAACTGTTAAAAATGAAGATTTAAGTGAAGTAACACTTTCTAATAATTCTACTAGTATAGTAAATAAGTATCAAGATCAAAAAGATTATAATTTATTAGGTTCATTTATAAATAAAGATACATATAGAGAACTATCTACTAAAGGTAGGGGTTATTCATCTGCTACAAGAGGGGATGAAATAGCATATAAATCTACATTTAATTTTAAAAATAGTACTCTTAAAACAGGAATAAGTCAAATTATTAAAATTGATTCTAAAGCGTTTGAATTAATAAAATTAAATGATAGTGATTATAAAATAAAATTAAATTGTGGTAATAAAAAATGTAATATTTCTGAAAATGATTTTATAGTAAAATATATAACTTCAGATTTTTCAAAAGATAATTATGAAGTTATTAATTATAGCAATGATACATTAGATAAAAATATATTGGATGTAGATAAAAATACTATTTTAAATCAATGTAAAATGGTAAAAGATAATTATGAAAATCTAAATGAAGATCAAATAATGAATTTATATGGTGGACCATGTATAAAAGCAAAAGATAATACTGAAAAGATTTATACTGATATAAGTAAAATAGGTAATGAAAAAATTTCAAAAATAATATTAGAAACTAAGAATGAAAAATTCTTAGATGAAGAAATTAGTATTGATTTTATAGTTGGATTAAGAGTTAGAAATATTCCTGATATAACGCAAACGTATCAAGCGGTTACATCAGTAAAATCAAAAAATACAAGTAATAATATTTATTTTGCACCATCAGTTTCATCAAATGATTCAAGTATAACTAATTATAATAATTATATAAAGACATATTATAAAGGAAATATAGCAACTGTTTTTAATGAAACATATGGTGATAGCTTAAAAATAATTAGTTATTCTGCTAGAAATGAAATTAATATTACAAATAAGAAAAGTGATGGAAGTAAAAAGATTTCATATGTTACTAGTGATAATGAAATATTAACATATTCTACAACAGTTAATATTACTGATAATAGCATGAGCGTAGGTGCAGAAGATGTATGGTATATAAAAGAATTAAAAATAGTTATAACACTTCCTAAAGAATTAGAATTTAGAAAAAATAGTAACTATATGATGCCAAGTATAATAAAAAATAATGATGGAACTACTACATTAATATACAGTTTGCCATATACTAAACCTAATATTAAAATAGATCCTATATATTTTGATGCAGTATTTAAATCTAATATAAAGGGTGCAAATAATGAAGTAGTAGTAACGAGTTCTATGTCTACTATAAATGTAAATGGTGAAGTTGATACTAGCATAATTGAAACATTAATTTCTAGTGAAACTATATATGTTACAGGTAATGAGGGAATAATTGTTTCCGAAAGTGTAGGAGATTCAGGAAAAGTAATAGAAAAAAATAAAAAATTTAGCTATAAAATTAATGCATATAATAATTCTAATGAAACTATAGATAATTTAACTTTTATGAATATTCTGCCATATAACAATGACGATTTAGGGACTAAATATGATGGTTCCTATACTGTAAAAGTTAAACTTCCAACATCCCTTCAAAATGCAAATGTATATTGTTATAATGGTGAAGTTAGTAAACTATCTAAAGAAGTAGATAGTACTTTAAATAAGTGGGAAACATGTAACATAACAAAAGAGTATGTAAATGCCGCTGCGATTAAAATTGATACTATAAAATTAAATTCTGAAGAAACAACAGATGATATTGAAATATTTATAAAACCTAAAGATAATAATTATGCAAATAAATATAGTAATATAACATATGTAAAAAGTAAAAAATTATCTCAAAGTACATCACCAAAAACTACCGTAAGAGTAGTAAATAGAAGTATTTCAGGACAAGTGTTTATAGATAAAAATAAAAATGGAATAAAAGATGATAATAGTTATTTAAGTGATATAACTATTAGTCTATGTAAACTTGATTCACATAATAAATGTAAAGAATTAGAAACTACTTTAACAGATAAAGATGGTAAATACCTGTTTGATAAATTAGAAGTAGGTAGATATAAAATAAATTTATTATATGATTCAGATAAATATGATATAACTAACAGATATTTTACAAGTGATACATCAATAGATTCTGATGCATATAAAGTTTCTTCTGAAATTGGTAAAGCAGAAATAAGTAGTAAGCAAAACGGAATAAGGGTGACTAAAGATACAGAAAAACAAGAAAACTTGGATATGGGATTAATTGAAAGAACTGAATTTGAGGTTGATATTAAAAAAGGTATTAATAATATTGAGATTAATAATAATGGACTTGTTAATTCATATAAATATAATTTTGAAAAAACTGTATCATTAAGTGTAAAAAATCCAAAAAATTTAACTGGTAAAATAACATATGGATTTGAAGTAACAAATAATAAAACTTCAGCAGGTTATGTAAAACTTATTGAAGAAAATATTCCAGATGGTATGAGTTTTGATGAAAAATATGAAGAAAATAAAAATTGGTTTAGTGTAGATGGTAAAATATACTATGATGGATTAAAAGATACACTTATAAATCCCGGAGAAACCAAAACATTTGAAATAACACTTGATATTGCTTCTAGGAATGAAGCAGGGATTTTCTTAAATCAAGTTTCAATAGTAGAACTTGAATCATATGAAGAAACTATTATAGATAGAAAAAATGATGAATATAAAGAAAATAATTTTGAAATAGGTTCTAGTTTAACTTATGGTGGAGTTAAGTTCCATGTTATAAATGATGATGGAACAAATGTTACATTGCTTGCAGATGAAAATGAGATTAAAACAAAAATGAGTCATATATCTAATAAAAATGATACATATAAATGGAGTAATTCATTAATAAATAAATATATAAATACTACATGGCTTAATAATACAAGTTTAGATGCTGGAATATTAGTTGATAGTGAAATATGTGATGATGCTTCAGGACTTGAGATAGAATCTTATGGTGGTAGCTTAAAAATGGAAGGAACATGTCAAAGTGGAATATATAATAAGTATAAAGTTAGATTACTTACAACTAGTGAATTTGAAAACTTATTATCTAAATTAAGTGATGTAAGTTTCTTAATTGGAAATGAAAACTATTGGACAATGAATAGTTCCTATATTCCACTTCAAAAAGATGAATACGGAAATATACTTAATTCAGTAAAAAATCAAGCAATATGTATAAATAAAACAACAAATCCATCATTAGCAACTGCAAATACAAAATATGCTATAAGACCTGTTATTACAGTACCTAAAGCAAATATAATATTACAATAAGGAGAAAATAAGAATGAAAAATATATTTAATAAAATAAAACATAAATGGATTAATACAGATATAAATAAAAAAAGTAGAATAATAACAATATCAGTATTAATATTATTTCTTGTTTCTTCTGGTGTTATATTAACTACTAATGTTTTTTTAGTGAAAGCAGCAAAATTAACAACAAATTCAAATAAGAATATAACTGGCACATCTGGAAAAGCTGTTTCTGATACTGTAGAAAATGCAGCTAATAATACATATCATTTAGAGGGTATTGGAGATGTTTTCTGTATTGAACCTGGTATAGCTGCAACTGATAATTTAGAGTACGAAATGCTAGATACAAATAACCTTAAAACTGTAAAATATAAAACAAATGATGGACATAAATCTGTTAATGTAACTAATTATATGAAAGAATACTGGTCTTTGATATCATATTATTATGAAAATCATTGGCAAGAGTATGAGTCAGCAGGTGTTTTAAGAGCTGCTGCTCAAATGCTAGTTTGGGAAGTATCAACTAAAGGTAGAACTAATTTTGATAGTTATAAACCAGATGGATATAACGGACAAGAGTCATATTGGTTTAAAAGAGTTGATGGTAAAACAACAAGCCTTGCTAATGCATATAGAGCAATAGTAGATTTTGTTTATTATTATTATCAAAATCCAACTGGAACTTCTACTAATGCGGAGGAAAACAAGTATACTTTAAGTTATAATAATTCTATATATGAGAAAACTATAGAAAGTGATTCAAATATATCGGAATATTCTTGCAGCAGTGGTAATTCAGATATTTCAATAATTATAAATGGAAGTAATATAGCAGTACAATCAAAGAGTTTTTTATCTGATTATGAAACAATAACATGTACTAGGGGAGCTTCGATTGGTGGGGAGTTTTTTAGTTATTCTGATGATCAACAAAAAGTTGTTCATGGAAGTGTAACACCTGCAAGGACTATATTATTTCAAGTAAAAACAGAAGGTTTCCCAGTTTCTATTGAAAAGAAAGATAATGAAAATGGGAATCAATTAGATGGTGCAGTATTTACTGTGTCAAATGATACAGATTCATATATAATAAACGGTAATGGTGATTCTGTTATAATTAAACAACCTGGAATATATACAATAGAAGAAACAACTGTTCCTGAAGGTTATCAAAAAATGCAAGAACAATCAGTAGAAATAAATGGTTCTGCAACATTTACTTTTGGTGATAATCCTTTAAAGATAAAATTCTATAAAGAAGATAGTGAAACACATCAAAGAATAAATTCTGCTGGTTTTAGTATATACAAAGGAAATAATTTAGTAAAATTTGATTCAAGAGATAATTTTGGTTGTTATAAAGAAAATGCAAATGGTACTATAAGTGAAGTGTTTACTGATACTAGTATAAATAATGGTGAGGTTTGTTTAAGTTATGTAACAAGTTCGGATACATATATAATAAGAGAAACAACAATACCAACTGGTTATACAAAAATGATAGATGCAACAATAAAAGCTACAGATAAAAATAATCTTGCAACAAATATATCAGGGCCTGAAAGGCTAATAAATTATCCGACAAAATTTGAATTTACTAAAGCAGTTGATGATGATATTGCTGGAACGGATTCTTCTATAACTAAACTCGTTGATATAGCAAAATTTACAATAACTAATTCTAATAGTACAATACCTTTAAAATTTATTGATAAAGGAAATGGTGAATATTGGTATAGTGAAAGTGGGTCAGTAACACTTTTACATACTACAAATAGAAAATTTGTAGTAAAGTATTTACCTGTTGGAGATTATAAGGTAAATGAAGTTGAATATGCTTTAACTAATAGTGAAAAGCAAGATATTTTTGGTAATATTAATACTTCATATAGTGGATTTGTAAAAGGTGTATTTGGCTATTATTATAATGCAAGTGAAAACTTTACTGTAACTACAAACAATAATGGTGTAGCACTAGGAATGGATTCATCAAAAGCAACTATAATAAATAAACTTATAAAAATTAATTTTGAAAAGACTGATATATATAAATATTATACAAGTGATGATATAGCAAAAATTAATAGTAATGAAAAATTACTTGATACTGCAAAATTTGTACTTAAAGATAGTGGTGGAAATATTATATCATTAAAGAAAATAAGCAATGGTGTATATAGATATTTACCTGTTGATTCAAATAATATTGTTAATGAAATAAATACATATAATGGTAAACTTATAATAACTCATTTATCAAATAATACAAGTTATACTATAGAGGAAATAAAATCTCCAGAAGGATTTATACTTCCAGAAGAACATCCAAAAGTAGTATATAATATAAAAGAAGAAAAGCCTACAAATGATAAAGATTCATCAATAACACAGGTAATAGAAAATATTCCAACTAAAGTAAAAATAGAAAAAAGAAATTTAAAAGGTGGATATTTAATAAAAGATGAGCAAGAAAAAACGACATTTGAACTATATAAATTAGATGCTAATGGTTCAAGGAAAAGAATATATATTACTGAAAGAGTTCCAATAATTGATGCAAGTGGAAATGTAGAATATAGTTATAGATATTCAAAATTAAATGAAAAAACAGATGTACCTATTAAATTAACTAATGGTTATATAGTGTTTAGATATTTACCAAAAGGAAACTATGTTCTTATAGAAACAGAAGCACCAGAAGGATATGATTTACCAGTTGGATCATCTGCTGAAACAACATTTGAAGTAAGTGAAACAACAACAGAATCAGATATTGAAGTAATAAAAAATAAACCATCAAAAATAATATTAAAGAAATATTCGGAAGATGGATTACTATTATCAGGTGCAAGATTTAAATTATATAAAGTAAATAAAGATAATTATGATGTTAATTTATCTATCAAGAATAATGCTTTATTACATGGTGAAGTATTAACATTAAAAACAATAAGAGATGGTGAATATGAATATAAGAATGAAAAAGATACAGATATAATAACAACATGTATAAAAGATTGCTCACTAATAGGGAAAGAAACTGGTGATGCTGGAACTATAGAATCAGGAATGCTTCAAGTAGAGTATTTAGATACTGAAAATTATTATATTTTTGAAGAAATAGAAGCACCAAAAGGTTATAAGCTTCCAGAAAATCCATATACACTTGTATATTTACCTGAAAGTGTTGATGGAGAAACTACTAATATAGAAATAGAAAATAAATATACTCCAGTAACATTCTATAAATATGATGAATACAATAATTTATTAGATGGAGCTATATATAAATTGCAAAAATTAAATTCAAATAAAGTATATGAAGATGTAACAATAAGTAAAATGGAAGAAAAAGAAGAATCTGTTTATGTAATAGATTTTAATACAGAAAATGTAGATATAACAACTACAAATGGTAAGGCAACTATATACTTATTAACAGAGGGTCAATATAGAATATTAGAAACAAAAGCCCCAGACGGTTATGAACTTCCAAAGGCTTCAATAAATGTAGCAACATTTTTTGTAACAAATACAGGAGATGTAAAGGGAGAATTTATAATAACTAATAAAAAGCCTACTATTCCCAATATAAAGTTAAATAATGCAAATTCAGAACTTGTAATTAGCATACAAACTGGGCAAAATATTATAAAATATAGTTTAATAATTATAGGTTTATTATTTATAATAATTGGTCTTATAATTATTAATAAAAAGTTAAAATAAAGGTCTACTTAGTAGATCTTTATTTTGTTAACTATTGACAATTAACATATAAATATGATAAAATTTTAATGTTTGTAAAGCCTCTTGGCTCTACAACCGCACTGAAAAGGTTAAAACTTATTTAAGTACCTTAATGGCGAGTCTTAGAATTTTTTATGAAGGAGGTAACTATAGTGAAAGCAATTATCGAAACTGGTGGAAAACAATACATTGTTAAAGAAGGAACAGAAATTTTTGTTGAAAAATTAGATGGCGAAGCTGGAAGTGAAATAGTATTTGATAAAGTAGTTTATGCTGATGGTAAATTAGGTCATCCATATTTAACTAATGTAAAAGTTGTTGGTGAAATTGTTAAACAAGGTAAACAAAAGAAAGTTGTTATATTTAAATACAACTCTAAAAAGAATTATCACAAAACTCAAGGTCACAGACAACCATACACAAAAGTTGTTATCAAATCTATTAAATAGTTGGTAAGAATATGATTAAAGTAGAAGTTAAAAATGATAAGATAGAAATAAAAGGTCATTCTGGTTATGATGACTATGGAAAAGATATTTTATGTGCATCAGTTAGTTCTATTGTTATAACTACAATTAATGCACTTATTGATATTGATCCTGAATCTATTTTATATGAAGATAGTAATGACAAAATGATTATTGAAGTATTAAAAGATGATGAAATAACAAAGAAACTTATTAATAATATGATTTGTCTTTTAGAAGAACTTCAAAATGATTATAAAGACTATATAAAAATTATAAGGAGGTAATCTAACATGGAAAAAATGGTTTTAAATATACAAAGATTTGCCCACGTTAAAGCTCAAGGTTCAACTCATAACGGACGTGATAGTGCTGGTAGAAGATTAGGTGCTAAAGCTGCAGATGGTGAACTAATAAGTGCTGGATCAATTATCTATCGTCAAAGAGGAACAAAAATTTATCCAGGTAAAAATGTTGGTATGGGTGTAGATCATACTTTATTTGCAAAAATTACTGGATACGTTAAATTTGAACGTAAAGGTAGAGACAAAAAACAAGTTAGTGTATACGAAGAAAAATAATATCATCTTATGATGATATTTTTTTATTGAGATATTTTTATAATTTGTTATAATATATTCAAGGAGGGTTTTTATGACAAATAAAGAAGCAGATAAAACATATAAAAAATTAAGTCTTTTTGAGGGAGAACCAGAAGTTGGTGAATATTTTGGAATAATCACAAGTGTTAGTTATCTTTTTCCAACTTACACTGACTGGTCATTATATTCAGATCATTCTAATAGGTCATCATATACTTATACAAGAAATTTATCTGATTATAAAAGTCAAAGATACATATTATTATTAAAAAAAATTGATGAAGATATTGTTATAGAAGTATCAACAGGTATTCCTTTTTTACTTAACCCAGCTTTTTCAACTATTTGCAACGATGAATTAAAAGAACTTGAATTTTTTCAAGAAAAATTTCAAAAATATAGAAAAGTTGGACTATATATAGATATAGATGATGATTCAAGAATTTTAAAAGTTAGTGATGAATTTAAATTATTATATTTTGAACAAATGAATCAAGATTTAGAAGACAAGTTAAAAAATTATGTTAAAATAGCACACGAAAAATTTGACGATGCTTTCAACGAAATTATAAATAAAGCATACTCTATTGCTTCAGTAGATAATATAATATATGATATGGAAAAAAAGTGTAAAGTTAAGACTTTAACAAAACCAAATGATGATCAAAAATAATCATCATTTTATTTTACTAGTTTTTTTATTAAATTTATGGTAAAATCTTTCTTAGAGGTGATTTTTAATGCGCTATAATATTGTAAAAAATGCTGGTAATATATTAGAAAATAGTAAAATTCTTATTAAGAATCCAGAAAATTATAAAGGTAAATGGAAAGAAGTATTTGGTAATAATAATCCTATATGTTTAGAACTTGGTATGGGTAGAGGTAGTTTTATTATTGAAATGGCAAAAACTCATCCTAATATTAATTATATTGGTCTTGAACTTGATAAATCCCAAACAGCAACTGCTATTAATAATACTAGAAATCAAAAAATAAGTAATTTAAGAATGATTTGTGCAGATGCTAAAAATATAATTAATTATTTTGGAAAAGAAATCGATACAATTTATTTGACATTTTCAGAACCTTGGCCTAAAAAACAAGATGAAAGAAAAAGATTTACTCATGAAAGTTATTTAAGACTTTATGATAGAATATTTAAGAAAAATAAACACATAATTTTAAAGACAGATAATAAAATATTGTTTTCTTCTGCACTTGAAAGTTTAAGTGCTTATTGGTATACATTTGATAAAGTAAGTTTAGATTTACATAAAGATGAAAGAAAAATAGAAAATATAATGACTGATTTTGAGAAACAATATTTTAAAGAACATAGAGTTGTTTATTATTTAGACGCATCATTTAAAAATTAAAGAAAGGAGGTATTTATATGTTTGTAGATGAGGTTATAATTAATGTTAAAGCTGGTAATGGTGGAGATGGTTGTACTGCTTTTAGAAGAGAAAAATATGTACCTATGGGGGGTCCTGCTGGAGGTAATGGTGGTAAAGGCGCTAGTATTATTTTTAAAGTTGATTTGGGTCTTAAAACATTATTAGATTTAAGATATAAAAAATTAATAAAGGCACCTAAAGGAGAAAATGGTCTTGGTAGTAATAAAAATGGTAAAAATGCCGAAGATGTTATTATTAAAGTTCCTCAAGGAACTACAGTAACTGATATGGATACTGGATTAATTTTAGCAGATTTAACTAAACCAAATGATGAAGTTGTAATTGCTAAAGGTGGAAGAGGTGGAAGAGGTAATACTGCCTTTGCAACACATAATAATCCAGCACCTAATTTTTCAGAAAATGGTGAACCTGGTGAAGAAAGAAGACTAAAAGTTGAACTTAAACTTTTAGCGGATGTTGGATTTGTTGGTATGCCAAGTGTTGGTAAGAGTACTTTAATATCTAAGATATCAAAGGCAAAACCTAAAATAGCAGAATATCATTTTACAACTTTATCACCAAATTTAGGTGTTGTTAAGACAAAAGATGGAAGAGTATTTGTAGCAGCAGATTTACCTGGTCTTATAAAAGGTGCATCTTTAGGCGAAGGACTTGGTGATAAATTTTTAAGACATATAGAAAGAACAAGAGTTATTGCTCATATTATAGATATGGGTTCTACAGAAGGAAGAAATCCATATGATGATTATGTACTTATAAATAAAGAACTAGAAGAGTTTAATCCTAAATTACTTGAAAAACCACAAGTAATAATTGCAAATAAAATGGATATGGATGGTGCTAAAGAGAACTTAGAAGAATTTAAGAAAAAAGTAAAAGAAAAAGTATTTCCTATTTCTGCATTAAATAATGAAGGTATTGATGATGCTTTAATAGAAATAGCAAATAAGTTAGATGAAACTAGTGAAGAACCTTTATATAGTGAAGATAATTTTGAAAGTCATGTATTATATAAATTTAAAGAAGAACCAACATTTGAAGTTTATAAAGACAATGATGTTTATGTTGTAACTGGCGAAAAGATAGAAAAATTATTAAAAATGACTAAGTTTACTGATGAAGGTGCAAGAAGATTTGCAAATAAATTAAGAAAAATGGGCGTAGATGATCGCTTAAGAGAAATGGGAATTCAAGAAGGCAATTATGTTAGAATATTAGACTATGAATTTGAATTTAGAGAATAAAAGAAATAATTTGTTTCTTTTTTCTTTTACTCTTTTATTAGTATTTTATTTATGATATAATGATATTGGTGATAACATATGTTCGAGTTTATGAATGGAATAATAGATAGTATTGAATCAGGATATATAGTAATTCTTGTAAATAATATAGGTTATAAAATATATGTACCAGATCCTTATTCATATAGAATTAATGAAGAATATAGAGTATATTTATATGAACATATTAGAGAAGATGAGGATAGTTTATTTGGTTTTAAAACTAAAGAAGAGCGAGATTTCTTCTTAAAATTAATTAATGTAAAAGGATTGGGTCCTAAAATGGCTTTACCTATGCTTGCCGCATCATCTTTAGATGGAATAATTGATGCAATAGAAAGAGAAAATATTTTATATTTAAAGAAATTTCCAAAAATAGGGGATAAAGTAGCGCGTCAAATAATACTTGATTTAAAAGGTAAATTAGTGAGTAAAGAAAATAATGTTCAGGAATCTAGTGATGAGTTAGTAGAAGCATTAAAGGCTCTTGGTTATAAATCTCAAGATATAAATAAGGTTATAAAAAGTGTACCAAGTAATCTTTCAATAGAAGAAAAGATAAAAGAAGCATTAAAGTTATTGCTTAAATAAGGGGGTTAACTATGAATAGAATATTAGATGAAGAAAAACAAAATGAGGATGATTTTGAACTTTCATTAAGACCCAAGTATTTAAAAGAATACATAGGTCAAAATGATGTTAAAGAAAATATTGGTGTATTTATAAAAGCTGCTAAATTAAGAGATGAATCACTTGATCATACTCTTTTATATGGACCTCCAGGACTTGGTAAAACAACACTAGCTTATATAATAGCAAATGAACTTGGAAGTAATATAAAAACATCAAGTGGTCCTGCTATTGAAAAAACTGGTGATTTAGCCGCTCTTTTATCATCTTTAGAACCTGGTGATGTACTTTTTATAGATGAAATTCATAGAATGCCAAGAGTAGTGGAAGAGGTACTTTATTCTGCTATGGAAGATTTTACTTTGGATATAATTATAGGAAATGATGGTTCATCAAGAAGTATAAAAATAGATTTACCACCATTTACACTTGTAGGTGCAACTACTAGAGTTGGAGATTTGACATCTCCTTTAAGAGATAGGTTTGGTATTATATCAAAACTTGAATATTATAATGTAGAAGATTTATGTAATATAATAAAAAGAACATCGGATGTATTTGAAGTAGAAATAGATGATGCAGCAGCAATAGAGCTTGCAAAAAGATCAAGAGGTACACCAAGAATAGCAAATAGACTTTTAAAAAGAGTTAGAGATTTTGCTTTAGTAAATGGCAATGGGAATATTGATATAGATATTACTAAAACTGCACTTGATAAATTAAAAGTAGATTCAGAAGGACTTGATGATACTGATCATAATTTATTAAAATCAATTATATATAAATTTAATGGTGGTCCTGTTGGTATAGATGCACTAGCCGCATCTATTGGTGAAGAAGTATCTACTATTGAAGATGTATATGAACCATATCTTCTTCAAAATGGATTTTTAAAAAGAACTAATAGAGGAAGAGTAGTAACAGAAAAAGCATATAAACATTTAGGAATAGATTACCAAAAAAGTATGTTTGATTAAGAGTTTTATTAGGAAATTCTAATATGTGTTATAATATTTAAGGTTTCAAAACTAGGAGGAAATTTATATGAAAACAGATGATTTTGATTATTATTTACCAGAAGAATTAATTGCGCAAACTCCAATAAAGGAAAGAGATCACTCTAAACTTTTAGTGCTTGATAAAAAAACTGGTGAAATTACCCATGAAAGATTTGATCACATAATAAATTACTTAAATAAAGGTGATGTACTTGTTATAAATAATACAAAAGTAATACCTGCTAGAATAATCGGTACTAAAGAAGAAACAGGTGCAGTTATTGAAGTACTTATGTTAAAAGATCTTGGTTCTGATGAGTGGGAATGCTTATGTAAACCAGCAAAAAGAGTAAAAGAAGGAACTATTATTAAATTCTCTGATGATTTAAAAGTAGAATGCACTAAAGTATTAGATGATGGTATTAGACATTTTAAATTTATATATGATGGAATACTTTTAGAAATATTGGATAGATTAGGAGAAATGCCACTTCCACCTTATATACATGAAAAATTAGAAGATAAAAATAGATATCAAACAGTATATGCTAAAGAAGAAGGTAGTGCAGCAGCACCTACCGCAGGTCTTCATTTTACAAAAGAATTACTTGAAAAAATAAAAGAAAAAGGTATTGATATAGAAGAAGTTACTCTTCATGTTGGACTTGGTACATTTAGACCTGTACAAGTAGAAGATGTAACTAAACATAAAATGCATAGTGAATTTTATATGATGAGTAAAGAAACTGCAGAAAATCTTAATAAAGCAAAAAAAGAAGGAAGAAGAATAATTGCAGTTGGTACAACATCAACAAGAACACTAGAAACAATAATGAATTTGTATAGTGAATTTAAAGCATGCTCTGGATGGACAGAAATATTTATATATCCTGGGTTTGAATTTAAAGGAATTGACGCATTAATTACAAATTTCCATTTACCAAAATCAACACTTGTTATGCTTGTAAGTACTTTTGCTGGTAAAGAAAAAATAATGAATGCATATAATGAGGCAGTTAAAAACAAATATAGATTCTTTTCATTTGGTGATTCAATGTTTATAAAATAAAAATTAGAACTTTATTGTTCTAATTTTTTTGCTTTTTCATTTCTATTCTTTTTATAAAATCTTCTAGCATATTCTCTTTCGAAGTCAATCAGATTAGGGTCATAAAAACCAAATAATCTATTAGCTTTCTTTTCTATTTCAAAATCAGTATTACTAGTCATAGAAATTTTTAATAGCCTTAAATTCGGATCAATAGCTTCAATTAATATTGATAATATTTCTTGAACATTATATTTTTTCTTATTTTCAATTGTTGTTAATGCAAAAATCATATAATAATATTTTTGATTTTCTAATGCGCTTTCATTAATATTAATTTTACTAGCAATTTCTTTAGCTTTTTTTCTATCTTCATCAGTAAAATTATTAAAACCATCAAAGTTTATAGTCAAATATTCTATACGGTTTCGTGCTCTTTCTTTCATTAATTCTAAATTTTGAAAAGAATGATTTATTTCTCTCATTTTTACCCCTCGCTTTACGGGTTGTTATTATATAATATATACTTCAAAATGTCAAAAAATATGATATAATTTAAAAAGAGGTGTATTTATGAAAATAAAGTATGAGTTATTAAAAAATGAAAAAAATACAAAAGCAAGACATGGTATATTACATACAAATCATGGCTCTTTTGAAACACCAATGTTTATGCCGGTTGGAACACTTGCAAATGTTAAAACGCTTGTTCCAGAAGAGCTAAAAGAAATGAATAGTGCAGTAATATTATCTAATACATATCATTTATGGCTTAGACCTGGTGAAGATATAGTATCAAAAGCAGGAGGACTTCATAAGTTTATGAATTATGATGGACCTATATTAACTGATTCAGGTGGATTTCAAGTATTTTCACTAGCAAGACCAAAGGATATTTGTGAAGAAGGGGTTAAATTTAAAAGCCATATAGATGGGAAGGAATTATTTTTAACACCAGAAAAAAGTATTGGAATACAAAATAAATTGGATAGTGATATAGCAATGAGTTTTGATGAATGTCCACCAGCAAGTGCAGACTATAAATATATGAAAAATAGTATTGAAAGAACACTTAGATGGGCTAAAAGAGGGAAAGATGTACATAATAATGAAAATCAATCATTGTTTGGTATTATCCAAGGTGGTGCATATGAAGATTTAAGAAAATTTTCCGCAACAGAAACTGTTAAACTTGATTTTGATGGTTATAGTGTTGGTGGTGTTGCAAATGACAATGAATCTAAAGAAGACATGTATAAAGCAATAGATTATTCAATTCCATATATACCAGATGATAAACCTAGATATTTAATGGGAATAGGAGAACCCGTTGATATTCTAGAAGGTGTAGAAAGAGGAATAGATATGTTTGACTGCGTTCTTCCAACTAGAATAGCAAGACATGGTAATGCTTTTACTCATCATGGTAAAATGAATTTGAAAAATGCAAAATTTAAAGAAGATTTTACACCAATTGAAGATACTTGTGATTGTTATACTTGTAAGAATTATACTAAGGCATATATAAGACATTTACTTGTTTCAAAAGAACAACTTGCAGGAAGACTTTTATCAATTCATAATATTAGATTTTTAATTAAACTTACTGAAGATATTAGAAAGTCTATTGATAATGATACTTTCTTAGAATATAAAGAAGAATTTTTAAAAAATTATATGGAGAAGTAAAATGTTAAAATATAGTAAAGAAAAACTAGGAAAATTATATGATAAAGTACCTAATAAGCTTGCAAAAGTATTTTTAAAAAAAGGATATACTAATGAAGAAATAGATACTATTTTTAATAGTAAATCAAAAGATGAAGTTATAGAAATGGTAGATAATATTTTAAATAATAACAATAATTATTATATGATACCAGAAAAATATAAAAAGGCAGAAATACCAGAACTTCAAGATGATAGAAATGATATGTATGACTTTGTCAATGGCAAAATAGATAGAAAAATTGGAGAAACACTTGAAGCACTATATAATTATGAAAGTGATAAATATATGATTGGTATTCATAGAACAGCAAGTCCTAAAGAAAACATTTTTGAAAAAGGTATAGAGTTTAAAGATTCAACATATATTCATGATCATGTTCAGATGTTTGAAAATTTTCCTTTTATGTTAAGAGAAATAATGCTATGTGAAAACTATAAATTATCTAGAGGGTGTTTTATAATAAAAGTTCCAAAAAATGCATTAAAAGGATCAGAGATGGATGCAGAACCCATATATTATAAGAATAAAGATGGTAAAATATATTTAAGACCAGAATTTATATGTGCTTATGTACCTGTTGAAAATGAAATATTAAAAGAAGTTGAATTTAATAATTTGTCACATGATAAATTATATGAAGGATCACCCATGTTTTACCAAGATGAAAGTGCTATTCAAAATAGTAAATCATATGGATTTATTAATATTATTTTTCTATCTGTTGTATTAATGTTAATTGTAATTTTATTTATAGTAAAAATGTATGTATAAATACATTTTTTTGTATTGAACAAATAGTATAATTAAAAAAATAAATTTTGTATTTTGCTCTCTTGTATCTTGAAATATATATAGTAAGATGATATAATTTAATAGAAAATAGGAGAGTCGAAATATGAATAATGAAAATAATTTTAATTTAAGCAACAATACAGTAGAATTAGAAAATCAAAATAATTTAAATAATGAAAATATAAGTATTAATCAAACACCACAATCAAAAAAGAAAAATAATGTGTTATTAATAATTGGGATAATATTAGGAGTCATACTTTTTTTATCAATTGTTTTAATTATTGGTACTAAAATATTGTTTGATAGTTTTAATAAAAGTTTAAGTAAAAGTACATTTTTTTATGGTGATGGATATACTCTTGAGTATAATAACGATTGGAATATAGTTTCAGTTAAGACTAATTCAGGAGCATCAAAAAAAGGATTAAAATATAGAAAATTAAAGCAATCAAGCATAGTTCCTGTGGGAACAAGTAAGTTAGATGAAATAGATTGTGATTTTTCACTTAGTAGTTGTAAATCAACAATATATAATGAATTTTTATCTTATTGGAGTAAAAATATTCCTAGTTCTTTAAAAATATATAGTAATGGTGCAAATTTTAATTTGATAAAAGATGATATATACTATGCATCATACAATTATGGATTATCCAATAATTCTATAAATGGGAAAATTTATTTATTAATATCAAAAGATAAAAATATAATTTTATCTTTTATGTCTAATACACAAGACGATGAAAAAATATTTGATAGTTCAATTATTGATTTATTAAATACAATTCAAATAGAGAAACAAGAAGAAACAAAAAAAGATAACACAACTAATGATATACTTAATTCATTAAGTAATTGGAATAAATATTCAAATTTAAGAACTAGTAATTTAAGTAAAGAAAAAGGCATAGAAGGAAATTTTAGAATTTTATCCAACTCTGAAACTTATTGGGTTTTTAAAAATGGAGAATTTTGGTGGTATAAATCTGTAAATGATTTAAATGATAATTATTGGTATGGAACATATACTGTAAAAACTGGTAAAGAAGGACTTAAAAATATTGGAATAGATGAAAGTAAAATTTCTTCAATATTATCAAAGTCTAATAATATCACAGAAAATGATATATATTCTCTTATTTTAACACCTAAAAAGATTATATCTAACGGTACTGATAAAAGTGATACCAATATACCAGATAATTCTACATGGAATTATATTTGGATTATAGTAGATCATGGAAATGAAGGAATAGAAGGTCAGGCAATAAATACAAAAAATAATGATACGTCATATTATGTAAAAATAGAAAAATAAAATCATAGATAGGAGTAAAAAAATGAAGAAAAAAGGATTTACATTAATAGAATTATTAGCAGTAATAGTAATACTCGCAATAATAACAATAATAGCAGTACCAAAAATACTAAATGTAATAGAAAAGTCAAAAGAAAGTAGTGCAGAAAGTAGCATAAAACTTGTAAAAGATGCAATAAAAACACAAATAGCATCAGGAGATGCCTTAAATGATGCATTATTTATAAAGAATGATAATAATTGTTATGAATTTAATTTTGATAATCAAAAAGAAGGAAATGCAAAAGCATTAAAATTAAAAAACAAAGATAAAATAAGTGGAAGTACACTATATTGTAATGGTAAATTTACAGATAAAAATTTAAAATTTAATGGAACAGATATTAATAATGAAAATAACGATTCATTTGATTTAGATAGTTTTTCTTCTTCTGAATATAAGACGAAAACAGCATATAAATTTAGTTATACTGGTAATTATGAGGAATTTGTTGCCCCAGAAAATGGATTCTATAAAGTAGAACTATGGGGTGCCGGAGGCGGTGAAAATAATTTTGGTGGTACCATATTAGCTACGCAAGGAAAAGGTGCTTATACAACTGGTGTTACATACTTAAAAAAGGGTACTAAATTATATGTGTATGTAGGTCAAAAAGGCTCAAGTGGTATTACTACAAAAAACACTCTTACTGCAACATCATTTAATGGTGGAGGATCTGGTATTGGTTCTTCTGATGGTGATGATGGCGGTGGAGCCGGTGGAGGAGCCACTGATATAAGATTAGTATCAGGTTCTTGGGACAATTTTAATAGTTTAAAATCAAGAATAATGGTTGCTGGTGGAGGAGCTGGAGGCGCTACTGTATCAGGAGGATTTTCAAAAGTATCTGCAGGTTCAGGCGGATTAACAGGTGTTGGAAGTTCATGGAGATATTTTGATACAGAAAATTCAACACACAATTTTAATGCTACTCAAACTTCTGGTTACAAATTTGGTATTGGTGAAAATGCTGTTACAGCAGGAAATGCTGGTGGTTCAGGAGCAGGTGGAGGATACTATGGAGGATTAAAAAGTACTGATTCCCCATCAGGAGGAGCCGGAGGCGGTTCATCTTACATTTCAGGATATACTGGATGTAATTCAATAGATGAAAAATCTACCGAAAGTAATATAATCCATACAGAAAATAGTAAACATTATTCTGGTATATATTTTGTTGAAGGCAATATAATAAACGGTATAAGTTCAATGCCTAGTAGTAGTAATAAAAACCTTAAAATGTCTGGAAATAAAAGCGATGGTTTTGCAATAATTAGTTTACTAGAAAAAGGAAAAGAAAGTGATGTTGTACCGGCTGGGAAAGTTTATTTGTATAAGGATGGTATAATAAATGATTCAGTCACTATGGGCAGAGTTCATAATAACTATACCGTAAATTATAAAGATACTTATATAAATACATATAATTGTGGCGTAAAGTTCAACGAAAAAATAGATTTAACTAAGTTTTCAACTATAAATTTTGATATAGAAAATACAACTAGTAATGGATATTCAAGATTTTACGTAGGTACTTCGGTTGACCAAAACGCATCATGTAATTTAGATGGTCCTAATTACTATTGTATACAGGATGGTACAACAGACTCTGAGAGAAAAATTATTACAATAGATATATCAAATTTGAGTGGAGAATATTATATTTACCAAAATGATTATATTAATAAGGGAATAAATATTTATAATATTTGGTTAGAATAAAAAGAGTTTTAAAACTCTTTTTATGTTACTATTGACATACTTAATTTAAAAAATTATAATAAATATATATAGTAGAGGGATGAATTATGAATAAAAAAGGATTTGCATCAAGTACGATAGTATTTGCGTTATTATCGGTATTTTTAATATCAATTAGTATATTGATAGTGACAATAACAAACACGAATAAAACAAAAAATAAATTAAATGAAAACGTAGTAAACAATATAGAATATGGGAATAGCTCGATAAATGACATAGAACAAAGATTATCAGAATTAGAAAATATGGCTAATAATATTTTAGATAAAATGTACCCAGTTGGAAGTATATATATATCAGTAGAAGACGATACGATAGAAAAGGTACAAAAAAGATTCGGAGGAACATGGGAAAGATATGCGGAAGGTACAGCATTAGTAAGTACAGGAACATATACAGATTCAAATGGTAATATAAATAGTTATTCAAAAAATTCACAAGGCGGAAGTAATAATGTTACATTAACAACAAATAATTTACCAGCACATACTCATACAGTAACAGCAAAAGGGACAGTATCAAGTACATTTACAGGAACCGCTGTTAATACAGGAGTACAATCAGCTAACCATACACATAATTTTAGTGGTACAACAAGTACTGAGGTTAATTATCAAGGCTACGGTGTAGCAAGTTTACATAATGGTGGAAATAATCAAGGAATCGGTAGAACAAATGGTGCTTCACCTAATGCATTTGCATCATCTGATGGTCATACTCATCAACATACTTTCAGTGGTACAACAAGCGGTATAAGTGTAAATCATACTCACAGTGTAACTGCAAAAGGAACAGTATCAAGTACATTTAAAGGAACAAGTGCAACAACAAGTAGTGTAGGATCTGGATCAGCTATTAATGTGCAAAATCCATATACTTCAGTATATATGTATAAAAGAACAAAATAAGTCAAAAGACTTATTTTTTTTGTTTTCTAAAGTTTATTCCAATCATACTACCAAGTACTACTGTTACTGACATTATCAAATAGTATATAATTTGTTTAATATTAAAACTATATTTGAATGCTAGAGTTATTACTAATGATATAAATATAAGCATTCCAGCTATTTTTAATCCTTCAAGCCAACCTTTTTTACTAGAATTTTTACCAATATATATTCCTGAAAAAATAAATATAATTATAAAGGATATTATTCTTAATACATTATTTGCACCAGTACTAGTTATATTAAAATAATATAGAATGGTTGTGATTAAACTTAATATTATAATTAATATAAATGTAAATAAGATTGTTTTTAAATATTTCATTTTTCTTCACCTACTAAATAATATTCTAACGAATAAATATTATGAATAAAGCCATAATTAAAATAGGTGATATTTATGTTTTTAACTATAGTATTTAGAACTATATTCTTTTATTTAATAGTTGTAATTTCTTATAAAATAATGGGAAAAAGAGAAGTAGGAGAACTTGGTGTATTTGATTTTATAATTTCTATGCTTATTTCACAATTAATTGCAATTAGTATTGAAAACTATAAAGATCCAATATGGTTTGTATTAGTTCCGGCATGTATTTTAGTATTGTTTCAAATAATATTTGCTAAATTATCTTTAAAAAGTAATAAATTTAGAGATATTTTAGATGGCAAAGAAAGTGTTATTATATCAAATGGTAAATTAAATTTTAACGAAATGACTAGTCAAAAATATAATTTAAATGATCTACTTTTACAACTTAGAGATAAGGGTGTAAGGTCAATAGAAGAAGTAGAATATGCTATTTTAGAAACAAATGGCAAGTTATCAGTATTCAAAAAAGATGATGAAAACAATAATATATTCCCTTTACCATTAATATTAGATGGTATTATAGAAGAAAAAAATTTAAAATATATAAATAAAAGTAGAAAGTGGTTAAAATCAGTAATAAATAGTAAGAATATTCTTCTAGAAGACGTATTTTATGCATTTTATAAAGATGATGAAATATATATAATAGAAAACAAAAATTAATTTCGTTTTCTATTTTTTTATTATATAATGTTAACATTAGTTGACAAATTTCAAAGTTAAAATGCTTGAATGCAACTTATATATTTTTTATAATGAACTTGAAATGAGGTGAAAGTATGTCTTTAGGAGAAAGACTATTAGATTTAAGAAAAAAGAAAGGGTTATCACAAGAAGAAATCGCAGGATTATTAGATGTATCAAGACAAACAGTAAGTAAATGGGAAACAGATCAAAGTACACCAGATTTTGATAAAATTATTCCTATTTGTAAGTTATATGAAATAGATGCAAATGAATTATTAACAGGTGAAAAAAGTAATGTAAAAGCGCCTATCAATAACAGAAAAAGTGCTAAAACGATAAGTTTATCAATAGTTCTTTATATACTATCTACTGTATGGATTATTTTTGCAACAGCAACATTAAATAAACCAATACTTGGTGTATGTATATTTTTAATAATAATTGCATTAGCAACTGGATTTCTTATTTATAATGCCATTTTAAATAAAAAAGAAAAAAAACAAAAAACAAGAGAAGAAAAATTAGTAAGTCAAATAAACGAAATAATAACGATATTTATACTTGTTATATATTTTATTGTAAGTTTTACAACTATGGCTTGGCATATTACTTGGATTTTATTCATAATAAATGTATTGATTGAAGAAATAGTTAAATTGATTTTTTCTTTAAAGGGAGGCAAATAATGAAAAATAATAAAGCATTAACAATTGTTTTAATATGTATATGTTCTATTTTTACTATTTTATTATCTATATTTTTAGTAGTATCGATAAAAGATAAAAATAAATTTACATTTAATTTTGGTTTTCTTAAAAAAGGAGAAAGTAATAATTTAATATATAATGAAAGCTTTGATGATATAAATAAAAATGTTAATATTAAAGTTTCTTCATCCAATATTTATATAAAAAATTCGAGTGATAATAAAGCAACATTAAAGATGTATGGAAGTGAAAAATCAAAAGATGATTTAAAAGTAACAAACGAAGAAGATTTAAATATAAATGTTGAATCAAAAGGATGTATAGGCTTTTGTTTTAATAATGAAGTAGATAAAGTCATATTATATTTACCAGAGACATTTGATAAAAAAATAAATATTGAAAATTCTTATGGAAATGCAAAAATAGAAAAATTTGAAAATGCTATATTAAACGCAAAAATATCATCGGGTGATATAAATATAGACACTATAAAAGAAATTAATATAGATAATGATTATGGGGATGTTTTTATAAAGAAAGTTGAAACTGCTAAAATTAATGCTAGTGCGGGAGATATAAAAATTGATGAAGTAAATAATATAAATGCAGATAATAATTATGGAGACATAAAAATTAAAAATGTATATAATTATATAAACTTAAATTGTGATTGTGGTGATATAAAAATAAATAATGTTTCTTTAAATAAAAATTCAGTAATTAAAGATGATTATGGTGATATTACTATTTCAAATATTAAAAATGTTTATATTGATTCAAAAACAGATTATGGACATAATGATATAAATAATAATGATAGAAAATCAGATATAGTTTTAAAGATTAAAAACAATTGCGGAGATATAAAAGTTAATTAATTTGACTTTTATATCTTTTTTTTGAATATAATATTTGATATTATGAAAGAAAATTTAATAAATTTAAACAATGAATTGTATCTTCAAATATAGTGACATATAAAGTTATAAAATATTATGAGAGCCACTTAGAAATCATAAAGAATTAAAAAATACTGTTTCAGATAAAGCAGATTTAGAAATAGGCATAGAAGTAGTTATCAAATGAAAAATATATAAAGAAGAAAAAACATTATAAATATGAAGATATGCTTATAATTGTGTAATATGCATTTACAAACTTAGATTCAAATGAATATAGAATATATTTAGAAGATGTAGCAATTTCAGAAAAAGAAAGAGTAAAAGCTCCATATGTGCCAGTTAATTACGAAGAATTTTTTAAAGAAATGAAAGATTATGGCATGATTTTGGTTTTTTAGCATATATTGATTTGTCTACAAGATTTAAAAACTCAGAATATATATGATATATGAAATGATAAAATTTTAAATTTATCATTAAGCATTGATGCAAGTAAATAAAAGAAATTAATATAGTTCTAAACTATAGTAATTATTCATTTATAATATTAGGTGATCTATATGAATATTACTTATAGTTTTTTTATTACTTTTTTAGCAGGATTTGCGACTATGCTAGGAATAATTGTAATATTTCTGCCTGGTAATAATAAAAATAAAATAATATCTTCATCATTATCCTTTGCATCAGGTGTTATGATATGCGTGTCTTTAACAGATTTAATTCCTGAATCATTAACAATGCTTACAACTAAATATAATTATATTGCAAGTATACTTATCTTTTTAGTATTTTTATGTGTCGGAATAATTTCATCTATGTCAATTGATAAATATATGCCTGAAAATAAAGAAAATAATAGCAAATTATTTAGAGTTGGAATAATATCAATGCTTGCGATTATACTTCATAATATACCAGAAGGGATTGCTACTTTTATGGCGAGTAGTATTAATACTAAACTAGGTATAAGCTTAGCTATTGCAATTGCAATGCATAATATTCCAGAAGGTATTAGTATATCAGTTCCTATTTTTTATTCTACAAAAAGTAAAAAGAAAGCTTTTTTATATACTTTAATTAGTGCTCTTTCAGAACCTTTTGGAGCATTTTTAGCATTTTTGTTCTTAAGAAGATTTATTACCAATTCATTTATGGGAATATTATTTGCTTTTATAGCAGGAATAATGATGTATATTTCAATCTATGAACTTTTAAAAGAAGCAAAGCAATATAAAGAAAAAACTTTATCTTCAATATTCTTTGTAATAGGTATTATATTTATGTTTATTAATCACTTTTTGTTTTAAATAAAATACATAGACTATTTATCTATGTATTTTTAACTTTTTTAGAGGGAATTTTAATTTATACAGAGAATATAAGTAGTAGGAGGTACATTATGTATGAATTAAAAGAAGAATTAAATATAGAAAATATGATATATGAAATAAGAGGAAAACAGGTAATGTTAGATAGTGATTTAGCAAAATTGTATCAATGCAAAAATGGGACAAAGGAAATAAATCAAGCAGTTAAAAATAATCCAAACAAGTTTCCAGAAAGATTTTCCTTTCGTTTAGATGAAAAAGAATCTAAAAAACTTTTGGTCAAAAATTTTGACCGAAAAATAGAAACAAGGGGCGGCAAATACAAAAATCCTAGAGTATTTACAGAGCAAGGAATTGCAATGCTTGCAACAGTATTAAAATCAAAAGTGGCAGTAGAAACAAGTGTAAGAATAATGGATGCTTTTGTAAATATGAGAAAATACATATCAAACAATTTATATCAAAATGAAAAAATGTTAATTAGTCATGAAAATAGAATATTAAAGTTAGAGGAATCATTTGATAAATTAAATGAAAAACAAAAAATAAATACGATATTTTATGAAGGACAAATATATGATGCGTATTCACTTTTGATGGATATATTAAGCATTGCAAAACAAGAAATAATTATAATAGATAATTATGCAAGCAAAGAATTATTAGATATTTTAAAAGGAATTAAAACAAATATAAAAATAGTATCTGGTAATATAGATTGTACATTAAAGAAAAAGTATGAATCACAATATAATAATGTTTCTTTTATAAGTAATAATGTATTTCACGATAGGTTTATCATAATAGATAGAAAAATTTTATATAATTCGGGTGCGTCATTTAAAGATTTAGGTAAAAAATGCTTTTATATAGGTAAAATAGATGATGAAGAAATATTAAATAGCATATTAATAAAAATTGTCGATTTATATTAGTAATAAATTTTATATTTTATTCGTAATATTCTTTAGGAGGAATATTTATGAATAATACTGGTCTTAGTAAAGCAGAAGTAATTAAACAAAGAAAAAAATATGGGACAAACTCTATATCGATTACTAAACAAAATAAATTTATAAATTTATTAATTGAATCACTTGGTGATCCTATAATAAAAATATTATTGATTGCACTTGCTATAAAGGTAATATTTTTATTCAAAGATTTTGATTTTTTTGAAACAATAGGAATTGTAATTGCAATATTTGTCGCAACATTTATTTCTTCTTTAAGTGAATATGGTTCTGAAAAGGCATTTACTAAAATGCAAGAGGAAACAAGTAAAACAAAATGCAAAGTTAAAAGAGATAATCTAATAGAAGAGATAATAATAGATGATGTAGTTGTAGATGATTTAATAATTTTAGAAGCTGGTGATAAAGTACCTGCGGATGGAATTATTATTAAAGGAAATATAAGTATAGATGAATCATCATTAACAGGTGAAAGTATGGAAGTATATAAAGAAGCATCACACGGTAAAATTATTGATAAAAATAAAATATATAGAGGTACTACAATATATTCTGGTGAAGCTATTATGAAAGTTACTAAAGTAGGACTTAATACTATGTATGGCTCTATATCAATGGAATTAACTGAAAAAAACGATATAAGTCCATTAAAGTTAAGGCTTACTAATCTTGCTAAAATAATTAGTAAAATAGGCTATATAAGTGCTTTTTTAGCATCTGTTTCATATTTATTTTGTATGTTTGTAATAAATAATAATTTTGATATAGTTCTAATAAAAGAATCAATAATGAATATTCCATTTTTGTTAAAACATCTGATATATGCATTAACTCTTAGTGTAACAATAATAGTAGTTGCAGTACCAGAAGGCTTACCAATGATGATTACATTAGTACTTTCAACAAATATGAAAAAAATGCTTAAAGATAATGTACTAGTTAGAAAGCTTGTAGGAATTGAGACATCTGGTTCATTAAATATTTTATTTACAGATAAGACAGGCACTCTTACTAATGGTAATTTATCAGTTACTAGTTTACTTACCGGTAATTTAAAAGAATATAATGAAGAATTTGAATTATATAATAATAGAAAATATTATAATATATTAAAGAAATCTATTATTTTAAATAATTCTAGTTCTTATAGTGAGATAAATAAAAAAATAATTGGCGGAAATATTACAGATAGAGCACTTCTAAGTTATATAAAAACTGGATATAATATTGATACAGAAAAAATAAAAACAGTGCCATTTGATAGTAAAAATAAATATTCAATCGTAAGTATTATGGAGAACGGGAAAAGACTTAATTTAATAAAAGGTGCTAAAGAAAAAATACTTAAAAATTGTAAATATTATTATGATGAGTTTGGTGAAAAAAGAGTATTTTGTAAGATGAAAGAATTAGAAGCAAAAATAGATTTAATAACTAGTAATGGAAAAAGAGCGATAGTACTTGCTACATCAAATAATTATGAAATTGAGAGTTTTAATAGTTTATGCTTAGTTGGTGTAATATTTTTAAAGGATGAAATAAGAAAAGATGCGATTAAAGGAGTAGAACTTGTAAAAAAAGCAGGAGTAAGTACTGTTATGATTACAGGCGATAGTAAAGATACTGCGATTAATATTGCAAAAGAAATAGGCATTATTGATAGTAAAAATGATGTTGTATTAACTAGTGATGAATTAAATTCTATGACAAGCGATGAAATAAAAAAAGTATTACCTAATTTAAAAGTGGTAGCACGAAGTCTTCCAAAAGATAAAAGTATGCTTGTGAAACTTGCAAAAGAAGAAGGACTTGTTGTTGGTATGACAGGTGATGGTGTTAATGATGCCCCTGCCTTAAAAAAAGCGGATGTAGGCTTTTCAATGGGAAGTGGTACTGAGGTTGCTAAAGAAGCAAGTGATATTGTAGTTCTTGATGATAATTTTTTATCAATTTCAAAAGCTATTTTATATGGTAGAACCATATTTAAAAGTATTAGAAAATTTATAATAGTTCAGTTAACAATAAATTTATGCGCAATTACTTTATCTGTAGTAGGACCATTTATAGGAATTGATACCCCAGTTACAGTAATACAAATGTTATGGGTTAATATGGTAATGGATACACTTGCTGGTTTAGCATTTGCATTTGAGCCACCACTTTTAGAATATATGAATGAAAAACCAAAAAGTAAAAACGAATCTATTATAAATAAATATATGATAAGTGAAATTTTAATAACAGGTTTATATTCTGCAGTTCTTTGTTTTATATTTTTAAAATCTAGTTTTATTTCTAGTTTGTTTAGAAATGGTAATAGTGCTTATTTAATGAGTGCATTCTTTGGATTATTTATATTTATAGATATATTTAATAGTTTTAATGCAAGAACAAGTAGAATTAAAATATTATCAAATATAGGTAAAAATAAAGCATTTATTTTAATTATGTTATTTATAACTGTAGTACAAATTTTATTAATATATTTTGGTGGTGATCTATTTAGAACTAAACCACTTACTTTTAGTGAATTTATAATTATGGTATTACTTGCATTTACTGTAATACCTATAGATAATTTAAGAAAATTAGTATATAGAAAATTATATGGAACAAGTAATGTTTAAAAAGTATCTAATAGGTACTTTTTATTTTAATTTAGTATATAACGCTTGACAAATAATATATCGTAAGTATAATAATATCAATCTTTTAAATTTTGTAATAAAGAGATTAATAATGAGAGGTGAATTATAAAAATGCAATTGATAATATTAGGCTCATATATCCTTGTTCCCGCAGCATTTAACATTGTGGTTCAAGAAATAAAGAAAAACAGAACAATAAGAAAAATTAAAGAAAAATTAGAAGAAAAAGGTTTCGACGTTGATGAAAGATTTGTTAAACAAATACCAAAAGTGATTCTTGATACTAAAATAGATTTTCCAATTGAGGATTATAAAAGTGATATAAGACGTTCATTTATTATATTATACAGATGGATAATATTTGATAATAATATAAAATATTTAAACGGTGATTACCAGGATACAAATGAAATATATGCATTATTAGAAGATGCTGTAGATGATAAAGAAATTATAGAAAAATTGAAAAAGAATAAATTTATACAAATAAATAAGGAAAAGAAAAAATGGATATCAGATAGAAATAGAGCTTTAAGGGAACTAGATAGATCATCTAAATCAACTTTAGAACAATTAAAAAAGAAATATGATAGAATGGAAGCATTAAGAGAAAAAAATAAATTATTGAAAGAATGCAATGAAAATAACACTCAAATAAATGAACAAGATAGTAAAGAGACAAATGAGAATAAAACTCAGGTAAATGAGCAAGATAGTGTGGTAACGACCGATAATAGTGTAGCAGTATATAAGATGGTACCTGAAAATTTTCAAATAAAAAAATAATTGTGGATTTCAGTGGTAAAAAATATTTAGAAAATAATCATCTAAATATTTTTTTTACTTTTATATAATTAAATATAGTTACATATAAGATATTTACAATAGTTGCGATTATAAGGGGATATAAACCTATTTTTAGGTATGATAATCCAATCATTAGACTAAGTTTAATAATTATTCCAAATAGTGTACTCATCATTGCTTCTTTTGCTTTATTTAATGCTTGAAGGACAGAAACTAAAGGTACTTGGATATAATACAGTAAAAAGAATGGTGCAATAATTCTAATATAGTTAACACCCTCAGTAGTGTTATATATAAGTTTCATAAAGAAATCTGGATATATCATAAGTACTATTGTAAAAATTATTCCTATTATAGTCGATAATGATAAAGATTCTTTTATTTTCTTTTTTACATATTCTATTTTATTGTTTGCATAAGCATTACTTATTACTGGCAATGTTGCTTGACTAATTGCCATTGTAAAAAAAGATGGAAGCATTAAAAGTGGCATTACGTATCCTGTAATTATTCCATATTCGTAAGTAATATATTTATTTGTATATCCATTTATTAATAGAAATGTAGTTAATATTATAGGTTCAAAAAAGTATCCTATTGTCCCAATTATTCTAGATGATGTAGTTGGTAAAGATATATTAAGTACATCTTTTATGGTAGAGAAATCTGGTTTTATAGAGTCTTTTGTAATAGATATTTTTTTGGGTAAGAAAAAATACAATACCGCTATTGATATACTTTCACTAAATATGTTAGTTAGTACTAAAAATGAGATAGTAATTGATACACCATATTTTATTAGGTGTGGTAAAAAAATGATATTTAAAATAATTCTAATTACTTGCTCAAAAAGATTTGATAATACATGTGGGAACATTTGTTCTCTTCCAAAAAAATAACCTCTAATTATTCCTGAAATACTAATAAATGGTAGTGTAAATCCAATACATATAATAGGATAATATAATTTATCATTATGAAGAAATTTACATATTAAAGGTGATGAAAGTATAACTACTATCATTAGTGTAAGTGTAATAATTATAGATAGAAAAATACAAGAAAATATTGTCTTTTTATTATTATTTTTTCCTTCTGATACTATTTTACTTACTGCTGTTGGAAATCCCATTTGTGATAGTGTAATAAATAAATTAAATGTTGGCATTATCATCATATATATACCTATCATATCTGTTCCAATTAATCTTGTTGTTATTATTTTTATAAGCATACCAAGTATTTTAGTCAAAAATCCACCAATTAAAAGTATTATTGTACTTTTTATAAATTTGTTTTTTATCATATAATCCCCTTAAAATACTATTTATATAATAAATATATGAATTTTCCCTTTAAAAAATTTAAAATATTTTGTATAATTGTATTGTGAAACAAATGATAAGCATAGGTGAGGATGAATGGATATAAAATTTAATTCGGCATATGAATTATATAATAAAGTTTTACCGGCACTAAGAGTAAAAAGAAGAGAACTTAACAAAAAGGGAAAAAATGTAAAAGAAAACGATATCTTTTTGTCACTTATAAAAGATAAGTGGAAGGAAGAGACAAATTTAACACTTAATGAAGTTGTTAATGATATTTTAAATTATAATGGTAATGATATTACCTATTAGGAGGATGAAGTATGAATATAATTATTTTAATTATTAGTTGTTTATTTGCTTACTTATTAACTTGTTTTTTTGTTTCAAAAGTATTTAAGAAAGGAAAAATAAAACAATATTTAGCTTATATACCATTTGTTAATTTAGTTAAATTACTTAATTTAGCAGACTTTAAATGGTACTATATTTTTGGTCTTTTAATTAGTCCTGTTAATATTTGGTTTCATATTTATTTATGCATAAAATTAGGAAAGAAATTTAATAAAAGTAATGGATTTATAGTATTACTTGCATTACTTCCTATAGTTGGTTATGCTATTTTAGGATTTGATGAAAGTAAATATGATGCAAAAGTAGAATTTAATAGTAAAAAGTTAAAATTTACTTCTGTGATAATATGTATAGTTTTAATATTAATTTCAGCTATAGCACTTATTCCTATAGTATTCAATAATATTACTAAAGGACTAGATTTAGCTGGTGGTTTTGAAATACTATATCAAATAAGTAGTACTGAAAAAGGTAAAGAAGTAACAAGTGAAGATGTAGAAAATACATATCGCACAATGCTTAGAAGAATAGATAAATTAGGCGTTTCAGAACCTGAAATTTTAATTGAGGGCAAAGATAAAATTAGAGTAAAACTTGCAGGTGTTACTAATCCTGATGAAGCAAGAAATTATATAACAGTTGCAGGTGAATTATCATTTAGAGATAGTAGTGATAATAAGCTTATGGATAAAACTGTCGTAAATGGTGCTAAAATATCACAAGATTCTAATGGAAAACCAGCGATACTTCTTAATGTAAAGGATAAAGATAAATTTTATGAAGTAACTAGTAAAATTAGTCAAACTGATGATAAATTAATTGTTATATGGCTTGATTATGATAAAGATGCAGGAGATAGTTATAGCACATCAAAAAATAGTTGTGGTAATTTTGATGATGAAAATAATGCAAAATGTTTATCAGCTGCAACTGTTAAAGAAGGTTTTTCAAGTAATGTTATTATTCAAGGTAATTTTACTGATGAACAAGTAAAAACATTAGTAGATTTGATAAATTCAGGGTCAACAAATGTTAAATTTAAAGAAATTTCATCAAAAACAGTAGGTTCTGAATTTGGTGCAGATTCACTTAATAAGACTGCTATTGCAGGTGTTATTGGTATTTTATTGATAGCTATATTTATGATATTAATTTATAGATTCTCAGGATTTATTTCTTCTGTTTCAATAGTTTTATATACTCTTGCAGTATTTACAGTGTTCTATTTAATAGAAGGTGTATTAACACTTCCAGGTATAGCCGCACTTGTTTTAGGTGTTGGTATGGCAATTGATGCATGTGTAATTACATCAGAAAGAATAAAAGAAGAATTAAGAAAAGGTAGAAGTTTAAAAACTGCAGTTGTAAATGGTAATAAAACTTCTTTCTCATCAATATTTGATTCTAATATTACAACATTAATAGTCGCACTTATATTATTTGCATTTGGTGAAAGTTCTGTTAAAGGTTTTGCAACAATGCTTATAATAAATATAATAATGACTATGTTTATAATCATATTTATTAATAGATTTATAACAAAGATATTTGTAAATACTGATTTCTTTGATGACAAATTAAAATTATTTGTAAATTTTGATAAAAATAAAGAAGTAAAAGAAAGTAAGTTTGATTTTAATTCTAACTTTAAGAAATTTGCAGGTATATCTCTAATAGTATTTGTAGTTGGAATTGTATTTATGATTACAACTGGATTTAACTTTGGTATTGATTTTACAGGTGGTTCTGATATATCTATTACAGCACCTAATGCAATTAAAGAAAGTGACATAAAAAAAGATATTAAGTCTATGAATTATAAAATATTAGATTTAACTATGGCAGATGATAATACTGCATATGTAAAAATTGATAAAGTTTTAGATGAAGAAGAAGTAAAGTCAACATCTAGTTATTTTGAAAAAAAATATGATTCTAAAACAGAAATATCTGTAGTATCAAATGTAGTAAAAAAAGATTTAATAAAAAATGCTATTATTTCATTACTATTTGCAATTGTTGGAATAATTTTATATATATCATTTAGATATAAATTTAGTTTTGCAATAAGTAGTGTACTTGCACTTATTCATGATGTGTTAATTATAATTTGTATGTTTGCAATATTTAAAGTAGAAATTAATTCTATATTTGTTGCGGCAATACTTACAATAATTGGTTATTCTATTAATAATACAATAGTTATATTTGATAGAATACGTGAAAATAAAAAAGAATTTGGAAAGAATAGAAACCTAACTAAAGATGAACTTGCTATTGTAGTAAATAGTAGTATAAGAGAAACATTATATAGATCTATTAATACTACTATAACAACTATGATCCCAGTTATAGTTTTAATATTCTTAGGAGCTCATGAAATAATTGAATTTGATATTGCAATATTAATTGGATTAGTTGCAGGAGCATATTCATCTATATTCTTATCATCACCACTTTGGGCGATATTAGAGTATAGATCATATAAGAAATATAATAAGAAAAAGAATACTAAAAAAGAAAAGAAAGAAAAGAAAAAACCTGAAGAGTTAATGGTTAAAGGTATTAATTCTTAATAAAGGATTTGTGATATATGAAGGAAAAAAAGGAAATAAGTACAATAGATGAACTGCTTGAAGCGGTAAGAACATATATAAGTGATGAATCTGAAATAAAAACAATTGAAAAAGCTTATGAATATGCTAAAGAAGTTCATAAGGGAGCAAAAAGATTATCTGGTGAAGATTATATTCTTCACCCTCTTAATGTTGCCTATATATTAACTAGTTTAAATGCGGATAGTGATACAATTGCTACAGCACTTTTACATGATGTTATACATAAAGGTAATGCTAATATAGAAGATATAAGAGAAAAATTTGGTAATGAAATAGGTGATTTAGTTGAAAGTATAACAACTATAAATAAACTTAGTTTATCTGCAGAAAATGAAAGCATTATTAATTATTATAAAAAGATATTAGTAGGTCTTACTGAAGATGTAAGAGTAATAATATTAAAGATTGCAGAAAGACTTCATAATATGAGGACTTTATGGGCTATACCAAAAGAAAAACAAAAAGAAAAAGCAAAGGAAACGTTAGAAATATTAGCACCTATTGCGCATAGATTAGGTTTATCATATTTAAAAGCTGAAATAGAAGAATTATCTTTAAAATATTATAAACCAGAAGCATATAATTCTGTAGAAGATCTTCTTAATAATACAAAAGAAGAAAGAGATAAGTCAGTTGCAGAAATGAAAAAAAGGGTATCTGATTTACTAATTCAACATGATATTAAGTTTATAATAAAAGGTAGAGCAAAGAGCATTTATTCTATATATAATAAGCTTCAAAAGGGTAAGAAATTTAGTGATATATATGATATATATGCTTTAAGAGTTATAGTAGATACTATCCCTGAATGTTACCAAACACTTGGACTTATTCATTCTAAATATAAGCCAATACCTAAAAGATTTAAAGATTATATAGCCAATCCTAAGACTAATATGTATCAATCTTTGCATACTACTGTATTTGGATTTGATGGTAAACCTTATGAAATTCAGATAAGAACATATGAAATGGATAAAATAGCGGAAAAAGGTATAGCATCACATTGGTCTTATAAAGAACAAGGTAAAAAAATACAAAACTCTATGGAACAAAAACTTCAGACATTTAGAAATATAATAGAATTATCTTCAGAAAAAATGACAGATGAAGAATTTGTTCAATCTGTAAAAAATGATATACTTGGTGAAAATATATATGTATATACACCACGAGGTGATGTATTTGAGCTTCCAAAAGGTTCAACACCAATTGACTTTGCATATAGAGTTCACACAAAAATTGGTGAAACTATGGTAGGAGCTATTGTAAATGATAATATAGTACCACTTAATTATGAACTTAAAACAGGTGATATAGTTAAGATTAATACTAATAAATCATCTAGTCCATCAAAAGAATGGATTCAAATAGCAAGAACAAATAGTACTAAAAATAAAATACGAGCATTTTTCTCTAAATTAGATAAAGAAGAAGCAAGTGCTAAAGGAAAAGATTTACTTGCAAAAGAAATCAGAAGAAAAAAATTATCACTAGATATAATTGATAATAATATGGATGCAATTATTAAAGAACTTAAATTATCTAATGAAGAAGAATTGTATTTAGATATTGGTACTGGTAAAATTTCACCTAATACTGTAATAAATATTACTACTCCAAAAGAAGAAAATTCAATTGATGTTAATAAATATATAAGAATTCAAAATAAAGAAATATCTGCAAAAAATGATATACTAGTAGATGGAATAGATGAAATAAAAGTAACACTTGCTAATTGTTGTAAACCAATAAATGGAGATGAAATTGTTGGTTATATTTCAAGAGGTAATGGTGTAATTGTTCATTCTAAAAATTGTCCTAATTTAAAGAATATGGAAGATAGATTAATAAATGTATCTTGGAGTAAGAAAAGTGAAAGCAAATTTCCAGCAAATATTAGAATTTTTTCTAGTAAAAATGATAATTTATTACTTGATATAATAACTAAGTCATCTGGTCTTATAAATATTACAAATATAAATACAACAAATACTGATGATAAAAATATTTATGATCTTGTTGTTATGGTAGAAAATACTGAAAAACTTAATAAATATATTGATAATTTAAAACAAATAAAAGATATAATAGATGTTCAAAGAATTTTCAATTAGTTAAAGATAAGAATAATATATTCTTGTCTTTTATATTATATAATGGTAAAATTAACATATGGAGATGTTTTTATGAAAGTAGTAATTCAAAGAGTTAAAGAATCTAGTGTATTAATCGATAATAAATGTAAAAGAGATATTGGCTCTGGTCTTGTAGTGTTCGTGGGTTTTACTCATAATGATACACATAACGACATAGAATATATTACTAAAAAAATAATAAATTTAAGAATATTTGAAGATGACAATAATAAAATGACATATTCTGTAAAGGATATTAATGGTGAGATACTTTTAATATCACAGTTTACTTTATATGCAAGTACTAAAGATGGAAATAGGCCATCATTTAAGGAATCATTATCATATGATTTAGCAAAAGAATTATATGATGATTTTGTGAATATGATGAGACAATCTAATTTAAAAATCGAAACAGGTGAATTTGGTTCTGATATGAAAGTATTTTTAATAAATGATGGACCAGTAACAATAATAATAGATTCAAAGGAGAAGTAAGTAATATGAAAAAGGTTAATTATAAAAGTTTAAATATTTTAATAATTCTTGCAATAGTTTATGTTTTATTTTTAATGAGAGATTTATGGATAGGTGTATTTTTTAAAGTACTTGCTGTATTAAAACCATTTATAATAGCATTTGCAATGGCATATGCTGTATATCCATTTTTAAAGTGGTTACAATCTAAAAAGATACCTAAGTTTTTTGCAATATTAATAATATTAGTAATACTTGCATTGTTTATATTCTTTGTTGTAATATCTTTAGTTCCTGTATTTACAGATCAACTTGTATCATTATTTGGTAATATTATGAAATTTGTAAGTGAAATGGGAAGCAAATATGATATTGATATAGCGCCTATTCAAACAAATTTATCTACTATATTTAATACCATTTCATCAAATGTAAGCAAGTATATATCAGATGGTGCGATAAATTTAGTTAATTCTTCAATAAGTTTTGTAAGTAACTCAATAATTGTGTTAGTCGCATTTATATATTTCTTAATAGATATGGATAAAATAAGAGATAATGTAGATGAATTTTTCTCTAAAAAAAGTAAAAAAACTTATAAACTTGTTCAAGACATTGATCATGAAACTACATCTTATTTTAAAGGTTTATTCTTAACAATATTAATACAGTTTTTTGAATATACTATAGTATTTTATTTGATAGGACATCCAAACTTTTTATTACTTGGTGTATTATCATCAGTATCAACTTTAATTCCATATTTTGGTGGTCTTATAGTCAATATAATTGCTCTTATAATAGCATCAGTAGTAAGTCCACAATTATTTGTAATGACACTTATAGTCGCAATAGTATTCCCTAATATAGATGGGTATTTAATAAGTCCTAAAATATATGGAAAAACAAATAATATTTCACCACTTCTTTCTATATTTGCAGTATTTGCAGGTGGAGTACTTGGTGGATTTGTTGGAATATTAATAGCACTCCCATTAACAATAATACTTAGAACAATTTATAAATCATATAAAAAAGATATTTCTAAAAAGATAGGAAATATAAGAGGAAAGTTATAGGAGGATTTTATGGCTAATGTATTAACAATTATAAGAATTATCGGAATATTTCCATTGTTTATATCACTTATGAATAATGGACCTACTATATATAATTTTATTCTGTTTGCCTTTTTAGGGTTTACTGATTTTCTAGATGGATATATTGCAAGAAAATATAATCAAGTAACTAGTTTTGGCAAAATAGCAGATGGTATTGCTGATAAATTATTGATGCTTGCAATAACTATAGGACTATTGGTTTCAAAAACTATTCCTTATTGGACACTTATTATATTTATAAGAGAAGTATGTGCAATTGTGTATTCTCTTATATATATTAGAGGCAAAAATAAAATACCAAAACCTGATATATATGGTAAGGCAAAAACGACACTTCATATTATTTCACTTGCTTTAGTACTTTTAATAGGCAAATGGAATATTGTTTCGTTAATATTATTAGTGCTTGCAATTTTAACTATTATTCCAGAAATAATTTACATAATTAAAAATCATATTTTAGCAGATAAAAAATAATAAATGAAAAATTTATTGTTTTTTTATTTTACATTTTTTCTTAATTTGATATAATGGTTTTAAAGAAATAGGGTGGTATTATGGGAAAATATAGTTATACATTAGAATTATATAAGAGTAAAATATTTGATATTGATACAGATGAAGATTGTAATGCTTTAAAAAAGGCATCAGAAGACGCAGAAAAAATTGAATTATATTTTAGTAATGTTCCAAATAAAGATATATTAAGAGAGAATATTATATTATCGTTTTGGTTTAATAAACATATGGATTATAAAGATAGAATTAATTATATAAGAGGAATTGTTTATTCTAGAAGATATATTGATTACAAAGATGTATTTTCTCTTTTAGATGAAATTGAGCAAAATATACCAGTAAGAGAAACTACAATATTTGAAGAAAAAGGTTTTTCAACCTTTATTGATCAAGATTTTTTCTTAGAGGCATTTTACGAAGACATTAGATCTAATTTTGAAAATTATGTAGAAGAACAAAAAAGAAGAAATCAAGAAGATGAAGAAAATAATAAAGGATATATTGTGATTGGTAGCGAAGATGACATTGACATGGAAGATGAAGAAATAAGAGAAGAAATAAAGAATGCGGTAGAAACTTTAGAAGAAGAATTAGCAAATGGTATGATTGAATTAACTCCAAAGGAAAAAGTAGAACAATTTAAAGATAATTTTGAAAGATATATAGATATTATGCTTAAAAGAAAAAATGTAACTGATGATGTTAATAATAGGGGCAGAAATTATATTATAATTGGCATGAGAGATTGGTTTTATTATATAATTGGAATAATGGAAGATATGATAGAAATAGATGAAAATAATAAGAAAATTCTTTCTAAAGATTTAAGTCAATTTATTTAAGAAAATTAAGAGTAATTATTAAATTAATTACTCTTTTATGATATAATGTTTTTATTGGTGGTGAAAAATTATGATACAAAAATTAAAAGGTACTTATGATGTTTATGGAGATCTTGCTAGAAAACATAATTATGCTAAAAGTTTATTTAGAGCAGTATGTGAAAGTTATAATTATTCATATATAGAAACTCCATTAATTGAAAGAAGTGAATTATTTCATAGGGGTGTTGGTGAAACAACAGATATCGTAACTAAAGAAACATATGATTTTATTGATAGAGGCGGTAGAGAAAATACTATAAGACCAGAAGGAACTGCTGGTGTTGCAAGAGCGGTTATAGAAAATAAATTATATACAACTCTTCCACTTAAATTTTACTATATTGGTTCTATGTTTAGATATGAAAGACCACAAAAGGGTAGATATAGAGAACTTAGACAAATGGGTATTGAAGTTTATGGACCATCTTCACCAAAAATGGATGCAGAAGTTATATCACTTGGTGCTAACTATTTAAAAGAACTAGGTATTAAAAATGTAAAAGTTAAATTAAATTCAATTGGTGGAGTAGAAACAAGGAAAAAATATAGAGAAGCACTTATTTCATACTTTGAAAAAGATATAGATTCATTTTGTGATGATTGCAAAGAAAGACTTTTAAAAAATCCACTTAGAATTCTTGATTGTAAAGTTGATGCAGAAAATGAAAAGATAAAAAATGCACCTAGTATATTGGACTATTTAAGTGATGAAGAAAAAGAATTCTTTAGTAAGTTACAAAAATATTTAGATGTACTTGATGTTGATTATGAAATAGATTCTAGTTTAGTTAGGGGTCTTGACTATTATACAAATACGGTATTTGAATATACTACTGATATAAAAGATTTTGGATCTATTGGTGGTGGTGGAAGATATGATAATTTACTTTCATCATTAGATGGACCAGATGTACCAGCAGTTGGATTTGCATTTGGATTTGATAGAATAATAAATACATTAGAAGAACTAGAAATAAAATTAGACTTAAATGATTCAGTTGATGCATATATTTTAACTGTTACAGAAAAAGAAGATGATTATGCAATAGAACTTGCACAAACACTTAGAATGTGTGGTTATAAAGTTGATATGGACTTTATGGGTAAATCAATGAAAGCAAAATTTAAAGAAGCAGATAGATATAAAAGTAAATTTGTAATAATAATTGGTGAAGAAGAAGCAAAAAGTGGTACTTTAACAATTAGAGATAATCTTACTAAAGAAGAAAGAAAAGTAGATTATGATGATTTAATTGATTATTTTGATACTAACATATAGATGTGAGCATAATGAAAAATGTAGAATTAATAGAAAATTATTTAGAGGAGTTATTACCAAATCCTAAATGTGAACTTGAATATTCTAAAGATTATGAACTTTTAATTGCAATAACTCTTAGTGCACAAACTACAGATAAAAGAGTCAATAAAGTAACTAAAGTGTTATTTAATAAATATAACACTTTAGAAAAATTAAAAAGTGCAGATCTAAATGATGTAAAATCTATAGTTAGAGAACTTGGATCATATAATAAAAAAGCAGCATATGTAAAAGAAATAGCAAGAATAATAGTAGATGATTATTATGGAGTTATGCCAAGAAAAAGAAAAGATTTAGAAAAAATGCCAGGAGTAGGTAGAAAAACAGTTAACGTATTATTTGGTGAACTTGAAATAGAACCTAATATAGCAGTAGATACTCATGTAACTAGAGTTAGCAAAAGACTTGGACTAGCTAAAGAAAATGATGATGTATACAAAATAGAAATGAAATTAAGAAGAAAATTTAAAAGGAATACATGGAATAAAAGACATAAACAATTAGTTTTATTTGGCAGATATTATTGTAAAGCAATAAAACCAGAATGTGATACCTGTAAACTTAAAAATATTTGCAAAGAAAAGAATAAAAATTTGAAAGAAGTGAGAAAATGAAAAGATATAATAATAATGATTTCAATATAAAAAATGTAGGAGAAAATGTTGAACTTTATGGATGGGCTTCTAA
>CAKPCA010000004.1 GCA_934141145.1 uncultured Bacilli bacterium | reverse complement strand
GTAGATAAATATATAACAAAAGTAACAATAGTGAATAATGATCCAGAGTTTATGAGTTATATGAGTGAAGAAGAAGATAAAAGAAAGATACAAAATAGTTTATATAATGAATCAAGAGAAAAAGGATATAATTCTGGATTAAAAAAAGGCCTAAAAGATGGTAAAAAAGAAGGAATAAAAGAAGGCATAAAAGAAGGCATAGAACAAGGATCAAATAATAAATCAATAGAAATAGCAAGGAATTTATTATCTATGAATATGAAAGTAGAAGACATATCAAAAGCAACAGGTTTATCTATAAATGAAATAAAAAATATCTAAAATAAAAATTAGATATTTTTTTGTAAACAAAGAAATTTTAAATTGACAATAAGTAAATCAAAATTGTATACTAAAAGTATATGATAGGAGAGTAAAAAAATGAAGAAAAAAGGATTTACATTAATAGAGCTTTTAGCGGTAATAGTAATCTTAGCAATAATAACAGTAATAGCAGTGCCAAAAATATTAAGTGTAATAGAAAAGAGTGAAGAACAATCATTTCTTGATAGTGCAAAATTAATAGAAAATGGGATAAAAACACAATTAGGTTCAAGCGATATAATAGGAGAAGATAGTTTTATTAAGGGTGAAGATAATTGTTATTTATTTGATTTTACAAATAAAAATGATAATTATACTAAGTTAAAAGTAAAAAATAAGGAAAACTATACAGGAACAATAAAATATTGTAATAATAAATTTATATATACTGAATTTAGTAATGGAAAATATACATTAAACACGGATGATGAAGGGAATAAAACTGTTAATAAAATAGGAAAAATCGAAACTAAATATTATGAAATAGAAGAATTGATTAGATCTGTTTCATCAAATACGAATGATTTAGGTACAATAACATCTGATTCAATATATGGAACACAGCATGATAGCTATTATGCGTTTAATGGTATAGCTAGTGGCACAGATAAGTGGTTAAATCAAAACACTACTGGTGGATGGTTAAAGTGGAATTTTAAAGAAGCTAAAAAAATATCAAAATTCTATATACATGGAAGTGATATGTCTAATAGAACTCCAAGTTCGGTAGAACTTTTAGGAAGTAATGATGATGAGAATTATATCTCTTTAGTAAATAGTCAATTAATCGAGATGCATACAGATGGAAGTAAAGAAATAATTGTTCCAAACGAAAAGCAAGACTATTACAAATATTATAAATGGAATTTTGGTTCAAATTATGGTGGTAGTTATGGTATAGCGGTCGGAGAAATTGAAGTATATACTATTACAAAATATGAACTAGGAAAAGGTGATATAAAAGTTACACTACCATATTTAACTTCCAATGATTCTTTAACTGCTGATTCTATTTATCCATCACATGATCCATATTGTGCATTTGATGGAATATCTGATTCAAAATGGTTAAATCAAAATGTTGATAATGGCTGGTTAATTAGAAAATTCGACATAAATGTAAAAATAAGTGAATTTAAAATATATGGTACAGATCTGCCAAATAGAACACCTAAAACAGTAGAACTTTTAGGAAGTAATGATGGTGAAAATTATATTTTAATATCAAGTAGTGAATTAGAACAGAAAGATTTTTCTGGATATAATGTTGTTTCTATACCAGAAGAAAAACAAAGCTATTATAAATATTATAAATGGAATTTTCCTAATGGTAATTATGGCGGAAATGTTGGTATTGCAATAGGAGAAATAGAATTAACTACATATATTAAGTAAAAAATGTAAAGTAAAAAAGAAAAAAATATGTAAATATATTGTTTTTCTTTTTTTATATTTTAATTAATGATATAATTTACTTTGTATGGGAAGTGGCATATGAAAAGTATATATAGTATTAAAAGAACTGATTTAGGAAACTATTTTATCGGTCTTGGTGAAAAAAAATTTAGAGCAACTCAAGTATTTGAGTGGTTATACAGAAAAAAAGTAAAATCTTTTGATGAGATGTCTAATATGAGTAAAGATTTAATAGCTAAATTAAAAGAAGATTTTTATTTTGAAGAGTTAGTTATTGCTAAAAAACAAGAAGATGAACTTGTTAAAAAATATTTATTTACTCTTACTGATGGTAATAAAGTAGAATCTGTTTTAATGTACCATGATTATGGATTAAGCATCTGTATATCATCTCAAATAGGCTGTAATATGGGTTGTGCTTTTTGTGAAAGTGGAAGACTTAAGAAAGTTAGAAATTTAACATCTTCTGAGATGCTTCTTCAAATACTTAAAGTAGAAGAAGATATAAAAGATAGAATTAGTCATATAGTTGTAATGGGTATTGGGGAACCTTTCGACAATTATGATAATTTAATAGATTTTATTAGAATAGTTAATGATCCATATGGTCCTGCTATTGGAATAAGACACATTACAGTTTCAACATCAGGATTAGTCTCAAAAATATATGAATTTGCAGATGAAAATTTAGGCGTAAATTTAGCTATAAGTCTTCATGCACCTACTAATGAAATAAGAAATAAAATAATGAAAGTTAATAAAGCATATCCAATTGAGGATATTATGAAAGCATTAAAATATTATATAGATAAAACAAATAGAAGAGTAACTTTTGAATATATAATGCTTGATTCAGTAAATGATAGTAAGGAAGATGCAAAAAATCTTGCCAAGCTTGTTAAAAATCTAAATTGTTATGTAAATTTAATACCATATAATGAAACTAATAATATTGGATTTAAACGTTCAAACTCTTTAAAAATTACTGAGTTTTATGATATACTAAAGAAAGAAAATATAAATGTCACAATAAGAAGAGAATTTGGTTCTAAGGTATCTGCAGCATGTGGACAACTAAGAGCAGAAAATGAAGGAGGAAAATAGTATGCAAACATTTTTCTTAACTGATACAGGTAAAGTCAGAGAACACAATGAAGATAGTGTAACAATACTAAAAAATTTAAATAATGAATATTTACTTGCGGTTGCGGATGGCATGGGTGGTCATAAAGCAGGTGAAGTCGCATCTTCTATAGCAATAAATCATTTAACAGAAAAGTTTTCTAATTTATCTAGTTTGGGTGAAAAAAAAGATGCAATTAATTGGATAAGAAATGAAGCTGAAGAAATAAATAATGCTATTTTTGAATATACAAATGAGCATGAAGAAAGTAAAGGAATGGGAACTACTTTAGTACTTGCAATATATACAAATGATTATTTATTATTTGGTAATATTGGTGATTCATCAGGTTTTGTATTTAAAATGGACAAATTATATAAAGTAACAAAACCTCATACTTTAGTTAATATGCTAGTAGAATCTGGTAAATTAACTCCTGAAGAAGCAGAACATCATCCAAAAAAGAATATTCTAATGAGAGCACTTGGTGCTAATAATCCTATTGAAATAGATATATTTGATGTAGATACTGATATAGATGGTATATTACTTTCTAGTGATGGTTTAACTAATATGTTAAATGAAAGTCAAATTGAAAGAGTTCTATTATCTGATAGTACTTTAGAAGAAAAAGTTACTAAATTGATTAGAAAGAGTAATGTTAGAGGTGGAACTGATAATATATCAATTGCATGTTTAATAAAAGAGGAAGGTAGATAATATGTTTACTAAGGGTCAAAAGATTAATGATAGATATGAGATAATTAGACTTATTGGTGAAGGTGGAATGGCTAATGTTTATTTAGCTTATGATACTATATTAGAAAGAAATGTTGCAGTTAAAGTACTAAGAGGAGATCTCGCTGACGACGAAAAGTTTGTAAGAAGATTTCAAAGAGAAGCACTTTCTGCATCTAGTTTATCACATCCTAATATTGTAGAAATGTATGATGTTGGTGAAGATAATGGTAACTTTTACATAGTAATGGAATATATAGATGGTAAAACATTAAAACAATTAATTAAAAAAAGAGGACATTTAACAGCGTCTGAAGCAGTAGATATTATGTGTCAATTAACTGATGGTCTTGCTCATGCGCATGATTCATATATAATACATAGAGATATAAAACCTCAAAATATAATGATATTAGAAGATGGTCTTGTAAAAATAACAGACTTTGGTGTTGCAATGGCACTTAATGCATCAGATTTAACTCAAACTAATTCAGTTATGGGTTCTGTTCATTATTTACCTCCAGAACAAGCCGCAGGTAAAGGTTCAACAATAAAAAGTGATATATATTCTTTAGGTATAGTCCTTTATGAGATGCTTGCAGGTACAATGCCATTTAGAGGTGAAACGGCAGTTGAAATAGCACTTAAACATATTAAAGAACCTATGCCAAGCATTAGAAAGATAAATCCTAAGGTACCACAATCTTTAGAAAATATTATATTTAAATGTACTGCAAAAAATCCAAAGAATAGATATAATAATGTTAGAGAATTATATGATGATTTAAAAACATGTTTGGATAAATCAAGAGCAAATGAAAAAAGAATAGTATTTAAGTATCCTGAAGATGACTTAGATGAAACAAAGGTACTAAATACATTAAAAGATGAACTAACTGTAAAAGATAAAAAACCAGTCTTAAAAGAAAAACCTGTTGTAAAAACAGTAAGTGAAGAAGAATATCCTAAAGATAAAAAAATGAATAAATTAACTAAAGCATTAATTATAATTTGTTCTTTAATAGTAGTTTTATTTTTACTAATTTGGGTAGTTATTCCAACAATATTTAAAACACCAGATGTTACTGTACCAGATGTTACTGGACAAAGTGTAACAAAAGCTGCAAAAATATTAGAAAAAGCAGGTCTTGTAGTGTCATCGGATATAAAAGAAGACTATACTGATGAAGTAGAAAAAGGAAAAGTTTCAAAAACTGATCCAGTCGCAAGAAAAAAAGTTAAGAAAGGTGCTAGTATTGTTATATATAAATCACTAGGTAGTGAAAAAGTAACAGTAGAAGATTATACTGGAAAAAACTATCTAAAAGTTCAAGCCAGTCTTGAAGTAAAAGGTATAACTGTTAGTGTTGAATACAAAGCAGTAAATGATAAAGCAAAGTATAAAGGAAAAGAAGATCAAATAATTTCTCAATCAGTAGAAAAAGGTACTAACTTAGTAAAAGGAGATAACATTATTTTATATTTACCTAAGATTGAAAAAGAATATCCTGATTTTATTAAAGAGTCTTGGAAAGTAGATGAAGTAAAGACCTTTTGCGATGAATATAAAATAAATCTTACTGTAGAAGAGGTAGAAGATGATACAAAGGAAGCTGGAACTATTATCTATCAAAGTAGACCTGCTGGAAGTGCAATTGCAGAAAAAGTATCACTAAAGATAAAAGTAACAAGAAAAACAGATAAAGCTATATCTGATAAAGATAATACTAATGATGGAAATACTGATAATGGTATGGTACCATATGAAGAGGAGAATCAATGAGAGGAAAGATAGTTAGAGTATTAAGTGGTGACTATACAATTAAGCTTGAAAATGATAAATATATGTTATGTACTGCAAGAGGGGTATTTAGAAATAAAAAAATTACTCCTCTTGTAGGAGATAATGTTATCGTTGATGTAGAAAAGAGTTTAGTAACAGAAGTACTTGAAAGAAAAAATGAACTAGTAAGACCACCTGTTTCTAATATAGATAAAGCATTAATAGTAGTAAGTGCTAAAGAACCAGACTTTAATTCTAATTTATTAGATAAAATGCTTAATATAATTGAATTTAATAATATACATCCAATAATATGTGTATCAAAATATGATTTACTAAATGATACTAAGGAAATAGATGACATAATTAATTATTATAAAAAAATAGGCTATGAAGTATACTTAAATACTGATTTAAATTCAATTATGAAAATATTTAAAAATAGTGTAGTAATATTAACTGGTCAATCAGGTGTTGGTAAATCATCTCTTATGAATAAACTTGATAATACTTTAGAACTTCAAACAGGAGAAATATCTAAAGCATTAGGTAGAGGAAAACATACAACGAGATGTGCATCATTATACAATATATATTATGGACTTGCATGTGATACTCCAGGATTTTCTAAATTAGACTTTTTTAGTATGACAAAAGAAGATATTAGAGATAACTTTATTGAATTTAATGAATATAAAGATAAATGCAAATATAGAGATTGTATGCATATTAATGAAGATGAATGCGAAATAAAGAAAAAAGTAAATGATAATACTATTCTAAAAAGTAGATATGAAAATTATTTAAAATTTATTTCTGAAAAAGAAAGGGAAAGATAATTATGAAAGTATCAGTATCAATATTAAGTGAAAAAGATAATTATATTAGTGCAATAAAAAAAATAGATAAAACAAGTGCAGATTATATACACTTAGATATAATGGATTCATCTTTTACAACAAATTCATCATTTACTTTAGATGATTTTAAAAATATAAAAGATATAACAAATAAAAAATTAGATATTCATATAATGAGTACTAATTTAGATAAAAAAATAGAAGAATTTAGTACTTTAAACCCAGAATTTATTACATTTCATGTAGAAGTAAAAGATACTTTAGAATATATAAATAAAGTAAAAGAAAAAGGTATTAAAGTAGGGCTTGCTATTAATCCAGATACTGATTTAGAAGAAATATATCCATATTTAGAAATTGTAGACTTAATTCTTGTAATGAGTGTAATACCTGGAAAAGGTGGTCAAAAATTTATGACTGATACTATATGTAAAATGCAAGAATTAAAAGAGATTGAACCATCTTATAACTTTGTTATAGAAGTAGATGGTGGAGTAAATGACGAAACAATTAAATATATTAGTAATTATGCAGATATTGTAGTATCTGGTAGTTATATAACAAATTCTAATGATTATGAAGAAAATATACAAAAACTAAGAAAATAAGTAAAAAATACTTTACAAAACATATAAAATAATATATAATTAGTTCGTAGTTTTGAAGAAAAACGAAGGAAAGTAGATGTATATCTCACCTGATTACGTATAAGTAATAGGTCAAAGGCCATATTTATATATAAGTTTATATGTCTTTTGATTATAGGTGAATACATTGTATTCATTTTTTTATTGGAGGTGCTTTGAAATAGCAAAGGAAAGAGAAATGCCTATAAATGAGCAAATAAGGGCAAAGGAAGTTTTAGTAATAGGACCTAAAGGAGAACAATTAGGTTTAAAAACAAGAGAAGATGCATTAACACTTGCATCAGTCGCAGGTTTTGATCTTGTTTTAATAAGTCAAAATGCAGATAAAACTGTTTGTAAAATAATGGATTATAATAAATTCAAATATGAAAAACAGAAGAAGCAAAAAGAGGCTTATAAGAAACAAAGAGAAAATAATACTGAATTAAAAGAATTTAGATTATCAGTTAATATTGATATTCATGACTTTAATACAAGAGTAAAACAAGTAAATAAATATCTAGAAAAAGGTCATAAAATAAAGGTAACAATCAGATTTAAAGGAAGAGAACTTGCACATACTGAATTAGGTAAAGATGTTATGCTTAGATTTGCTGATGCAATAAAGGACTACGGTGTAGTTGAAAAAGAACCAACAATGGAAATGAAAAGTATGTATATGATGATTGCACCAATCAAGAAGGAAGGTAAATAGTATGGGAAAAATTAAACAAAAAACACATAAAGGTACTAAAAAATCTATTATGCTTAGAAATAGCGGTTCAGCTAAATTCAAAAAACCAGGAGCTAACCATAAAACAGTAGGTTATAGTGCTGCAAGAATGAGAAATTTAAGAAAGGGTTCTAGTCTATCAAGTGCTGATTCAAAGAGATTAAAAAGACTTATAGACAGAATGCAATAGTAAAGGGGGAAAAGTAAAATGGCAAGAGTAAAAACAGGTGTTACAACAAAAGCAAGACACAAAAAGATATTAAAAAGAGCAAGAGGTTACTTTGGTAGTAAACATAGATTATTTAAAACTGCTAAAGAACAATTAATGCATTCAGGTAAATATGCATATAGAGATAGAAGACAAAATAAGAGAAATTTCAGAAAATTATGGATAACTCGTATTAATGCAGAATGCAGAAATAACGATATTAGTTATTCTAAATTCATAGATGGTCTTAACAAAGCAGGAATAGTAATCAATAGAAAAATGTTATCAGAACTTGCAATTTCAGATAAAGAAGCATTTGCTTCATTAGTAAAAGAAGCTAAAGATGCTCTAAATGGAAAAACAGTAAAGAAAGAAGAAGTAAAAACTACTAAAACTGTAAAAGAAGATGCTAAAAAAGAAACTACTGATTTAAGTAAAATGACAGTAGCAGAATTAAAAGCACTTGCTAAAGAAAAAAATATAGCAGGAGCATCTACTATGAAAAAGGCAGAATTATTAGAAGCTTTAAAATAAGCTTCTTTTTTTAATATTTAAATAAAATCATGGTATAATAATACTAGGAGGATAAATATGGAAAATGATAAAATAATAAAAGAAAAATTATGCAATGATAAAAAATGTGGTTGGAATGAAGTAGATGCACTAGAAAGAAATAAGATATTTTCTTTTGCAGAAGAATACATGTCATTTATGAATAAAAGTAAAACAGAAAGAGAAGCTACTAAGACTGTACTTAGTATGTTAAAAGAAAATGGCTTTAAAGATATAAATGATATGGACAGTTTAAAATATGGCGATAGAGTATACTATATAAATAGAAATAAAAGTGTATTTATTGCAGTAATAGGTAAAGAAGTACTTGAAAATGGTCTTAATTTAGTAGGTGCGCATATAGATTCACCAAGACTTGATTTAAAACCAAATCCTATATATGAAGATAATGGACTTACATATTTTAAGACTCATTATTATGGAGGTATAAAAAAATATCAATGGACTACAATACCTTTAGCAATACATGGTACTGTTGTTAAAACAAATGGTGAAAAAATTGATATAGAAATTGGTGAAAAAGATAGTGATCCTATATTTACTATTACTGATTTATTACCCCATTTAGCAACTGATCAAATGAATAAAAAACTAAGTAATGCAATAGAAGGAGAAGATTTAAATTTATTAATTGGAAGTATTCCATATAGTGTAGATTCTGGATCTAAAATAAATATATTAAACATATTAAATCAAAAATATGGTATAACAGAAAAAGATTTCTTAAGTTCAGAAATAGAATTAGTCCCAGCATTTAAAGCAAGAAGTTTAGGCTTTGATGAATCAATGGTCGCTGCATATGGTCAAGATGATAAAGTTTGTTCTTTTGCATCTTTAAAATCAATATTAGATATAAGAGAAAATTCTAAAACTTGTGTATGTATTTTATCTGATAAAGAAGAAATAGGTAGTGTTGGAAATACAGGTATGGCATCTAATGCATTTAATTATTTTATATCTTTATTACTAGATAAAAAGGGTGAAAATATGCCTAATATGATTGATAAAGTATTTATGAATTCTAAAATGCTTTCTGCGGATGTAGATGCTGGATTTGACCCAATTTATAAGAATGTATCAGAAATAAATAATGCATCTAAAATTGGATATGGCGTAGTACTTAATAAGTATACAGGTTCAAGAGGCAAAAGTGGTGCTAGTGACGCAAATGCAGAGTTTATGGCATACGTAAGAAATATACTAGAAGAAAATAATATAAAGTATCAAGTATCAGAACTTGGTAAAGTAGATATAGGTGGTGGAGGCACTATTGCATATATATTAGCAGATAAAGGTATAGAAGTAGTAGACTGCGGTATAGGAGTTTTATCAATGCATGCACCATATGAAGTAACAAGCAAATATGATATATATTCTGCATATAAAACTTATCTTAACTTTTTTAGAAAATAATTATCTTGTTAAAAATATATATTTAGTGATATAATTCTTATAGTAGGAGAAATTTATGAAAGAATATATCGAAATATCAAGAAGAGGAAAAATGGAAAATATAGTATTAAAGTTTGTAATAATATTATTTTGCTTACTTACTACTATATTAAATTCTAAATTATATATGTCTATATTTAAAGGAACTAATATTATTAATGATAGAAATAGTTTATTAGTATTATCAAATTCTAATGAAAGATTTGTAACACTTGATTTGACTAATGCAAAGTTAATGAAGTATCAAATTATAAGTAATGAAGATGATAAAATAAATATATATTCTTTGAATATAGAAGGTGAAGATATTTTAGTCGCATTAACAGAAAATACTGCATTAACTAATAAAGTAACATTAAGACAATTAGATTTTGATTCAAATATGAAAGATATAAAAGAAAAATTAGAGTATAACACTAATAATAAATATTTTAGTAATAAATATTATTCTAATATAAATTATATGACTGATAAAAAAGTAATTAGTTTTAAATTTTATCTAACTATTATACTATTGTTATTATGCGGTTTAACAATGCCAATTGATATATATTTTTATCTTAAACCAGAAAAAACTAGATGTTTTAAAAAATTAGTAAGAGAAATGTAATTATTTTGACAAATAGAGCTATTTTATAATAGTTTTTTTGTTTTTTATGTGATAAAATTGTATTGGGTGATATTTATGAATAGAACAGAACTTAGAAAAAAGATAATGACAATTTTATATCAAATATTTTTATATGATTCAAATGATATAGATTATACTGTAAATGATGTTATAAAAGAATCAGTACCTGTTGAAAATGAATTTGTAAATCAAATAGTAAATGGAGTACTAGAATATAAAAATGATATTGATAAAATTGCAAATAAACATTTAAAAGATTGGACTATCGATAGACTTGGTAAAACAGATCAAGCAATTCTTAGAATGGGAATATATGAACTAGTTTATACTGATACACCAGAAATAGTCGCAATAAATGAAGCAGTCGCACTTGCTAAAGAATATTCAGATGAAAAAGTAAAAAATATGATAAATGCAGTACTTGATAGTATTTATCATGGTGAAAAAGATGAACAATAATTATATAACAGTAGCGGCTTTAACTCGTTATATTAAATATAAGATAGATAATGATGCTAATTTGAATGAAGTTTATATTAAAGGTGAAATATCTAACTTTAAACATCATTCAAGAGGTCATTTCTATTTTACTATTAAAGATGAAGAATCAAGAATTAATGCTATTATGTTTGCAAGTAGTACGAAAAATATAAATTTTGAACCTATAGACGGAATGAAAGTACTTGTAAAGGGTAGAATTAGTGTATTTGAACAAACTGGTAATTATCAAATATATGTTACTGATATGATGGAAGATGGTATTGGTAATTTATATGCTTTGTTTGAAAAATTAAAAAAAGATTTAGAAAAAGAAGGATTATTTGATAAAGCACATAAAAAACAAATACCAAAAATACCAAATAGAATAGGTGTAGTAACAGCACCTACAGGAGCAGCTATTAAAGATATAATTTCAACTATTAATAGAAGGTATCCTCTTTGTGAAGTTATTCTTTTTCCATCTTTAGTACAAGGAAGAGAAGCAAAAGATGATATTGTAAGAAATATAAAAATAGCAGATACTTATAATCTTGATACTCTAATAGTAGGTAGAGGTGGAGGATCACTTGAAGATTTATGGGCATTTAATGAAGAAGTAGTTGCAAGAGCAATATATGAGTGTAAGACTCCAGTAATAAGTGCTGTAGGTCATGAAATAGATTTTACTATTAGTGATTTTGTCTCAGATGTAAGAGCAGTAACTCCAACAGGAGCAGCAGAACTTGCAGTACCAGATAAAGAAGAATTAAAAAAATTAATAAAGCAGTATGAACTTCGAGTAAATAAAGATATTAAAAATAAAATAGAAATAAATAAAGAAAAATTAAATAAATTAAAAACTAGTTATATATTAAAAAGTCCAATGAGTATTTATGAAGTAAAAGAAGAAAAATTATCTAATTATATAGAAAGACTTAAAAATGTTATTATAAATAAGATGGATACAGTAAAAATAAGATTTTGTAATATCAAACAAAGTTATATATTTACAAATCCTAAAAAAATATTAGAAAAGAAAAATAATGACTATGAAAATATAGTAAATAAGCTTGAAATATTAAATCCACTTAATACTTTAAAAAGAGGTTATACAATAACAAAAATAGATAATAAAGTAGTAAATACTGCAAAAAATATAAAAGTAAAAGATAAATTAGAAATTACTTTTAAAGATGGTATTATTTCATCAGAAGTAATAAATATAAAGGAGAACTAAAATGGCAAAAGAAGAAAAGAAATTTGAAGAAAAATTAAGTGAATTAGAAAGTATAGTAAAAGAACTTGAAAATGGTAATGTAGATCTTGACGATGCTATAAATAAATATACTGAAGCAATGAAATTAGCTAAAGAATGTTCTAAAAAATTAGATGAAGCAGAAAAAGCAGTTAATGAAATATTAAAAGAAGATGGCTCTTTAGGAGAATTTAAAGCAGAAGAATAAAAAAAATAGGAGATTTTTATGGTTATAAATGGTAAAGAAGTAAAAATAAATAGAGAAAATGCTATTGTTAGAGATTTTGATAAACAATATTGTGAGCTATTAAAAAAGATACTTAGTGAAGGGGAACTTTTTGAAAATAGAACTAGTGTAGATACTTTAAGTATTCCTGGTGGTGGATATGTATTTGATGTAGGAAATGAATTTCCTATTCTTGAATCTAAAAAAATAGTGTTAAAAAATGCTCTTAGTGAACTACTTTGGATTTATCAAGCACAAACTAATGATGTATCTTGGTTAAAAGAAAGAGGCAACAAAATTTGGGATAAGTGGAAAGTAGATTCTGATGGAATATATAGAATATATGAATCTACTACTGAAAATTATGATAAAGATAAAGAAGTAAATGTATATGATTTAGATGGTAATATAATTATAGGAATGAAAGCTAAATCAAATATCGAAGGTAAAAATATTAAAGAAGCAAAATTTTATGGAAAAGAATACGCTGGTACAATTGGTACAGCATATGGTTATATAATTAATAAATATAAAAGACTTGATTATGTACTTAATGCACTTAAAAATAATCCTCATGATAGAAGAATGCTTATAAGTTTATGGCAAGATGCTGATCTAAGAACAGCAGTACTTCCATCTTGTGTATGGAGTAATGAATATAAGGTTTATAAAGGAAGGTTAAATTGTTTTGTTGATCAAAGAAGTGCAGATGTTCCGCTAGGTCTTCCATTTAATATAAGTCAGTATGCAATTTTAATGTCACTTCTTGCTAAAGTGTCTGGCTTAAAAGTTGGTAAATTATATTATAATATTGCTGATGCACATATTTATGTTAATCAAATAGATGGAATTAAAAAACAACTTACAAATTATGAAAAAATGCTTAAATTTGAAAAAATTATTAACGAAAATAGCGATAATAACTTAGAAGAATTTTATAATGCACTTAAATCTACTAAAGATGAAAGGGAAGAATATTTAAATAATAATCCAGATAATGAAGAAGCACAAGCAGAATTTAATGATGCAAAAAAGGATCTTCAAATTTTTGAACTTATGCTTACAAAACAAAAACCAAAATTAGAACTTGCATCTAAAGATGATTTTTATGCATTTAGTAATAAAGTAAATAGTGATAAAGAATACTTAAAAGAAAATGCAACAGGTAATGAAGATATAAAATTATTACATTATTCTTCTGCACCATATATTAGTATGCCAGTTGCGCAATAAAAATGGAAAAAAATAACTTTACTTCCATTTTTTTATTACTATAATTTTTTTATTTAATCTCATAATAATAATGTAATTCGAATTACAAAGGAAGTGCATTATGAAATTTAAAAAAATTTTTTTAATGCTTCTAATTTCATTAATTATTATACCAACAAATGTATTTGCTTATTCAAATAAAATAATAGTTGGTGGGCAAAATATAGGTATAGAAGTTAAAACAAAAGGAATATTGGTTATAGGTTTATATAAAATAAATAATGAACTTATTGCAGAATCTTCTGGCTTAAAACCCGGAGACTACATAACTAAAGTAAATAATCGTGTTATTAATAATATAAGTGATTTTACTAATGAAATAAATAATGATAAAAGTAGGACAGATATAGATATTGAGTATAATAGAAAAGGTAAAAGCTATAATGGATCATTAAAAATAGTAAATCATGAAGGTGAACTTAAAACAGGTATATATGTAAAAGATACTATAAATGGTATAGGAACACTAACATTTATAGATCCAAATACTAAAAAGTTTGGAGCATTGGGTCATGAAATATTAGATAAAAATACTGAAAGTATCTTAAATATAAATGATGGTTCTATATATTATTCGTATATAACAGGCACTAAAAAGTCAGTAAATGGAACTCCCGGTGAAAAAGAAGCTACTGTAGACCAAGATAAAACTTATGGTGTTATTGATGAGAATACAATAAAGGGAATTTTTGGGACATATACAAGCACTATAAATAATAGTAATTTATATGAAGTAGGTAAAAAAGAAGAAATAGAAAAAGGAGAAGCCAGTATATTAACAGTATTAGATGGTGAAGAAGTTAAATCTTATACTATAAATATTGATGATATAAATACTAAGGATTCAACAAAGAATATTGTTTTTACAATAACAGATACTGCACTTTTAAATAAAACAGGTGGTATAATTCAAGGTATGAGTGGTTCTCCAATAATTCAAAATAATAAAGTAATAGGCGCAGTAACACACGTAATTGTTAATGATTGTAAAAAAGGATACGGAATATTTATAACTAATATGCTTGAGGAAGCGGAAAACTAAAAATAAAAACACATAGATTAAATCTATGTGTTTTGCATATATTTTATTAGGAAGTGATATTTTGTTTTTAACAGTTTTAACTACTTTAATAAAAAGTATGTTTTGTTTTACAGGAAGTTATTCTAATAATGTATTTCCTGATCCACTAAGTAAAGAAGAAGAGGAAGAATGTATAAAAAAGTACTTAAATGGAGATAAAGAAGCTAGAAATAAACTTATAGAACATAATTTAAGATTAGTTGTACATATAGTAAAAAAATACGAAACTAATAGAACAGATGTAGATGACTTAATAAGTATAGGAATAATAGGTTTAATTAAAGGAATAGATACATATTCATATAAACATGGTACTAAACTCACTACATATTGTGCAAGATGTATAGATAATGCGACTATCACCTAAAAGAACTATATGTTGCAATAAATGACCTATTTTCAAAAATTAGTACGTTTTGTGAACTTTCTTTTACATTAACAACCCATACTTGTAGACAAGTTAAGAATATCACGTCGCAAAGTACGTTGGGGGAACAAATCAAATATTATCGTTCTATTGATGATATTAAGCAAACCGATTTAGGAACAAAATTAAACTTTCATCGTAGTACCTTAAATCATTTAGAAAATAAAGATATTAAACTTGTTAACGTTGAACTTATAAAAGGTATCATTAAAGAGTTGAATATTGAAGATAAACTTATTATAAATGATGAATACATATCATTCTTGTTAGACAATCCGTGTGATAAGATTTTAAAAGCAAGAAAAAAACTTAAAGTATCAAGACAAGCATTCGCCGACTTATTAGGTGTTAGTGATACATCAGTTAGACGTTGGGAACTTGGAAACACCCACATAAGCCGAAAAAAATATGAGAGATTAAAAGAATATTTATAATTCCTTTAATCTCTCTTTTTTGTCTACTTGCTTTTTTAACTCAATTACTAAATGATTTAATATTTTTTCTTTTGATTGAATATCAAGATTTAATTTTCTTATACTATATAAAACTAATTCCTTTTGTACTTGGGCAAAAGCCGTGTTAAACTCTTTTATTCCTTTTTCATCAGTAGGACAATTTATTATTAGTTGCATTTAACCACCTAATTAAAGGTATGACAAAAAAGAAAAAATATTATTTTTTAGGTTTACCATATTTTTTTGATAAATCCATACCTTTAATGCACGTATAACAATTAACGGCAATACGTCCGTCCATTTCTATAAACTTAACTATATTGTTATAATTCCTTTTAAATAATTCCATAAATTCTTTATCTTTTGTTTTTTCTTCTTGTTGTTTTTCTAAATATTTATCTATACCATTATCAATAATGAAATTCAAATCATATTCAAGTGTATTGGTGTTTTCTTTTAATCCAAATAAATCTTCTAAATCTAAATCAATACTAACTTTATTATTTTTCATTTTTAGCACCTTTACAATTATTAATATATATTTTTAAATCATTATCACTAACGACATATTGTCTACCAATAAAACTTGCTATTAGTTTATGTTCTTTTATCATTTTTCTTAAATATGGTATAGGTGTTTTAATTAAGATACTAATATCTTTTAAATTATAGTATGTTGTATTATTCATACTTTCATCATCTCCTTATTTAGTAGTAGAAATGAGAAAGCAAAACTATAAATTGTTATCAATAATACATATATAACATATAGATAGTTAAGACAATAAAATTATATAGAACAAATGTTCTTGTAATATACCTTTATTTGCCATTTTTAGCCCGTTTTTAGACACATTTATATAAAGTTAGTGTAATTCATCATAAAAGATAAAAACGAACAGGAATAACCTTTAAAATAAGTTTTATTAGGTATAGGGGGTCAGGTTGAGTAAAAAAAGGTATTCATATTCTAAAAGAGCAAGTTTGCCCGTAATTAGATTTAGCCAAAAGAAAAAGTATATAAGCATTTGCCTATATACTTATTTAATGTAAAACATTGTTCCATCACTTTTTTTAAGGTTATTATCAACTATTTCAAAAACTTGGGAGTGATGTTCTTCTTTTTCTGTTATTACATTATATTCACCATATTCAATCCTAATACTATTATTTGAATTATAATATGTACAATCGTGAATATCCATACTATTATTATGATAATAGCATTTTCCATCATCATATATTTCTAAATATTCATTGTTATCTTTTATTGAAACATATTTACCATTTAGGTTATTTTCGCTTTTATTTGAGCAACCACTTAATACTACTATTGATAATAGCATTATTATTATAAAAATTTTTTTCATACAAATCTTTTCTCCTTTCTTAATTTACTATGTAAAAATTATGTTTTTTTGCTACTTTGTCATAAAAATCTATAAATGCTTCTCCTTCAAGTTTAGGAATAGATGTAAATTGAACATACATATTTTCTTTCTTTTCATTTAATTGATAGTTTTGACTTATTGCATTGTCGCCATAATTATATGTGCTTGCTTGTTCCGTATTGTAAAAAGCATAATTTTTATAATATAGATTTATAAAACCATCATTTATAGGTTCATATTGCTCGGTTTTAGTATTAAACTCAAAAGCACTTGCATTTGGTGAAAAAGTTGATTTAACTTTTAAAATATAATTAGGACTATAATCACCATAAGTAAAAGTACCATCTAATTCAATATTCCAATTAGTTGTGTTTATGGTACAAGTACCACTACAACTTTCTACAAGTTCCACTTCTAATTGTGTCGTACCAATTTTCTCATTATATTTACCCTCTATATCAATCGTATATATTCCAGCTTTAGATACATCAATATTTGTACTATAAGAAATATCTTCAATTCTTTCTCCATTAGAATAATCATAAAATTTAAAAATTCCTTTTAATACATCGGGCTTTTCAAAAAACTTTGTGTTTGTTGGTAGAATTATTTTATAACCCGTTGAACCACTTGTGATTATCAAATCATCAGATATCTTTTCATAACTTAATTGAAAAGTAGTTTCTTTATTACCACAACCACATAAACCTAATAAAATAACACCACATAATATAAATAAACTAATTTTCTTTTTCATACAACATACTCCTTTTCTATAATACTATTATACCATAATTCTAACCATCAGTGCATATAATTCTAACCAATAGTTTGAAATAATATTAATAGGTGGTAATTATGGACAAAAAGTTCGATTTCCACGATGACTACTATTATTACAATATTGTTAGGAAAAACATTAAAAAGTATAGAACATTGGCTAATATAACACAACAAGAATTAGCCGATAGAATAGATGTTAGTATGCACTACATATCGCAAATTGAAAGTGCAAATCCTAATAAATATTTTACTTTGGTAGTCATAGGAAGAATTGCCGACGCATTAAATATTGATATAAGGCAATTATTTGATGACGTCAGCGACACAAAATAGTATAATTCCCGTTATGCTATTTTTTCTTTTAATTTATCATAGATTGACCATAATATCATTAGATAAATAAATCCAAAACCAAATATAATGTAAAACCATAACGGCTTATCAAATCCCGTTATTGTCATTGTTGGTATAATTTCGTTTGGATTACTTGGTATAGTAAATGCTAACACACCAATTAAAATCATACCAACGATAGCAAGTATCACAAATATTTTTTTTAACATATTCCACCTCCAATATAATTTTAACATATAATCGCCATAACTACATATATTAAATGTAGTACATTTGATAAATGTTCATAAGATAATTATTATGGTGATGATTTCGTGGAAATAAAGAAAGATGATAACAAGTATATTTATGTGATAGTTGGTAAAAACATAAAAAGAATTAGAAAAGAAAAAGGACTTACACAAGTTCAATTAGCCGATTTAATACAATATAATGAGGGTACTATTGCTAATATTGAAAATAGTAGTTATCAAACATTTAGTTTAGAGTTCTTATATGTAATATCTAAAAAATTGAATGTATCTATGTGTGAATTCTTTAAAGACATAGACTAAAAAAATAAAGAGTGTTTATACGTCATTGTATATACACTCTTTCAATTTATATAAACACCTTTTATTTAGCAAAATTAGGTTGTTCTCTGTTATGAAAATCATTAAATAGATAAATTATAAGTCAAATACCTAATTGCCGTTTAAAACAACCTTAATTTGCTTATTTTCTAAAAGGTGGAATTTTCTTTTATCAAGAAGGGGGAATAAAATTATTATGAACGAAGTGAATAATAATTTTTATTAGGGGGTTAATTAATTTTCTTTAAATCTATACTTTACAAAAGGTTATAAACTATATTAAATTATAAATATATAATAATAGTCTTATGGTAAAAAAATAATATTATTCCTTATGAAAAGATAATAATACTTTTAATACATTTAACTTGTATTATATTATTTTATTAATTTATTTATATATAATTATATTAAATTTAACTTAATTTACTTATATAGTATTTAACTAATCTATTTATTATAAAAATAGTATTTACTCTTACATATATTAATATCAATATTTTAAATAATAATAAAAGGAATAGACTTAATGTAAGTCCACTCCTTTGTTATATCTTTAAATATAGTTTAAATTAAGTTTATCAAATCCTTTCTTTTAGTTTATTTGTAGTATAGGAATACTTTAATTTTAGTTTAGTTGTTATTATTATCAACTATTGTTGCTTTTCTACTTTTGTTTAAAACGGGTTCGGTAAATTCTTTAAAATCGCTATACATACTTATAACATTGTTATAAATACGTTCTATGCGATAATTAAAATCATTTTTTGATTTATTAGGTTTTGTTCTACTTTCTAAATATATCATAAATAAGTCAAACCATAAGCCACTTGGCGTTTCATCAGTATAATTTTTGATTGCTTCTTTTACGATTGCTTTTTTTAAATTGTCTACTGCTTCACGTTGTTTGCTATCATTTTTATTATCGGATAAATAGACTTTTTTTTCTTTTATTTTTTCTTTCGTTTTTTCTTTTATATTTTCTTCATTATTCATTCTTCATTTTCCTTTCGTCAACTTGTTTTTTTAGAGTAGTCAACAATTCATTAACTACCTTTTGTTTAGATTGTTTATCAATATTCAAATCATCAATACATTTTTTCACTAACGTTGCTTGTACTTTTGCAAAAGCCGTATTGAATTCTTTTATTCCTTTTTCATCAGTTGGCAAATTGATAATTAATTCCAATTATTGACCACCCCCCATCTTGCAAATATGAAACGCGTTTTTTCTTTGCAAGAACTATATTAGCAAAAGAAAAAAAGAAAACAATAAAAAAAATGCATTTAACCTAATTGGTAGGTTATTGTAAAAAATGCACTTTTTAATATTATTTCCTTATAATTCAATATATTGACCTTGCTCAATAGCATTTTCATCAATCGGTATATTTTCATATAAAAGAAAATCATTTTTATATTTTTTATTTTCACTTTGTATAATATCTTTCATCAGTTTTACAACATCTTTTTGTTTATCAGTTTGTAATAATAAAGATATTTTCTTTAAATCCATAAATATTTTAGCATAATATATATCTTTACAATTAAACATATCGGCATTATTTTTTATATAATCGTTAATGATATCACTTGCATTGTCATATTCTTTTATAATTAATTCGTTGTATGTATCAGCAATAACAATAAGTAAATCGCATACTTGTTCAAACGTAATCTTTTTTATACGCGTTTCTAAATAGACATTATTATAATAAATCGTTTTAAATCTTTTATAACCTTTTTGACCTATAACGGCACAATAATATTTTTTACTTTCGTTATCGCGAATAGACCTATTATATATAATATTTTCCCCAACAATCCAAGTATAATGTTTGTCATCAATCGTTTTTACTAATTCATATATACCACTTTTAAAATCATCATAATTCGTAAATAGTTTATCTTTTAAGTTTACAACCTTTTCTAACATATCAAATATTTCTTGTTCATATTCATTTGTAAGTTTATATCTTTTTATATCGTTATAAACGTCATTGACCGTCATTTTAGTATAATAAGAATATTTTTCAACATCTTTTGGTGTATCATACAATTTTCTTATATCTTCTTTGTTATTTTCTACTAAACCACGTCTACAAATTGCATTGTTAATTCTAAAAATAAAATCAATAGTAAAAACAATAAATCTTTCTACATAATCGCTTGAATTCATTATGTATTTTCTTTTTCCTTTTGAAAGATACGCAATATATGATTGTTCAGCATACTTATTATCAAATAAAATATGATGTGAAAAGTTTTTCTTTAAACAATTTTGCATAATACACGTCCTTTCATTGATATAATATTTTAGCACAAAATCATAGAAAATACTATATTTATTGTATAATTTATGATATAATATATTATATATCACATAAAAGAAAGGACGACTTTTTATGGAAGAAAGAAAAAGAAAAAAAGCGATATATTCGCGTAAATCAAAGTTTACGGGTAAAGGCGAAAGTATAGAAAACCAAATTGATACTTGTAAGCATTATTTAAAAACGTATATTGATACAACTTTAACCGATGATGATATAATTGTATATAACGATGAGGGTTATACGGGGGCAAATACCGATAGACCACAATTCCAAGAAATGATGAAAGCAATTAAAAATGATGAGTTTGATACTATTATTTGTTATCGTCTTGACCGTGTTTCCCGTAATGTATTAGACTTTGCTAATTTATATGAAGATTGGCAAGAACACGATGTAAACTTTATTTCAGTAAGTGAAAGGTTTGATACGACTACCCCTATGGGTAAAGCGATGTTATTTATTGCAATTACATTCGCACAACTTGAACGTGATACAATCGCCGAACGTGTAAGAGATAATATGTATAAATTAGCAAAAACGGGACGTTGGCTTGGTGGTAATGTTCCACTTGGATTTATGAGTGAAAAGATGGAAAAAGAAAACATAAACGGAAAGAAAGTCAATTTATATAAACTTGTACCTATTGATGATGAAATAGCAATTATTAAAACAATATTTCAAAAATTTTTGGAATATAAATCACAAACACAAGTTGAAAGTTTTTTAATACAAAATAATTTTAAGACAAAAAGAAATTGTGATTTTTCCCGTTGGGGTGTTAAAAACATTTTAAGAAATCCCGTATATGCCGTTGCTGACAAAGACGTTCTTAATTACTTTTTAGAAAATGACGTTGAAGTATATAACGATAAAGAAGAATTTAACGGAAAACACGGAATAATTGGCTATTGTAAAACCGAAAAAACTAAAACGGGACGTGTAAAATATAAAGATTTACAAGATTGGATTGTTGCTATTGGACAACACAACGGCATTATAAGTGGTAAAGATTGGGTACAAGTACAAGAAATATTAAAAGCAAATGAAGATAAAAACTATCGTAAACCAATTAAGAATAACGCAATATTAGTTGGTGTTCTTCGTTGTAGTCATTGTCATTCACTTATGAGAGCAAAACTAAAACAAAATAAAACGGCTAACGGCGATTTAAGGTTTGATTATATATGCGATTTAAAAATGAAAAGTAAAGGCGAAAAATGTTCTTGTAAAAACATAAACGGAAATGAAGCCGATGAGTTAGTTATGCGTGGTATGAAAGAATTAGCAAATCCAACAAGCGAATTTTACAAAGCAATAGAAGAAATCGCAACCGACAACGATTATGATAGCAAAAATAAAAATGATGAATTACAAGTATTAGAACGTAATTATAGTAAAAATGAAAATGAAATAAAAAATCTTGCTAATCGTTTAGCACTTGTTGATGATGAAATATTTGATGTAGTACAAGCACAAATGAAAGAATTAAAACGTAAAAACAATGAAATAGCAACCAATATACAAAAATTAAAGCAAGAACAACCAAATCAAATCATTAACGACCAAGAAACAGCCAAAGTTGTTTTTGAAATACTAACTAAATATATTTGTAGGTTTGATGAATTAGATATAATAAGCAAACGTAATCTAATCAAATTATTTGTAGGTAATATGGAAACCGATGGCAAAAAAATATATATGGATTTAATCGGTAGTAGAAATCACACAATAACTACTAAACCACAACTATTTGATGATGATAGCAACGTACAAGACGGATTATCAGCAACGCATAACGGCAAAATCGTTCTTTCAAGTGATAGTGGCGAATGAAATATTGATGCACTTTAGAAGTGATAAAAAAAATAGTAAAAATATTAGTATTGATGAATCTGTAGGTTATGATAAAGATGGTAATGAAATAACATTTATGGATATATTAAAGACTCCAAAACCAGATTTTGCAGAAGATATACATTTAAAAAATAATATTGAATTATTAGGTAAATACTTAAATGTATTATCAGATAGAGAAAAACTAATTATATATAAAAGATATGGGTTTAATGGTTATGATGAATTAACACAAAAAGAAATTGCAAAAGAACTTAATATATCTAGAAGTTATGTATCAAGAATAGAAAAAAGAGCAATTACTAAGCTCTTAAGGGAATTTATAAGGAATAATCAGTATACAAAATAAAAACATATACTTAAATAGTATATGTATATGACATGATAGAATTGTTATTATTAAATATTTTAATTATATCTTCTAATTCTTTTTGCTTTCTCTTTTTTGCTTTTTTTGCAACATCATATCTTTCATAATCTTCACTGCTTAATCCCCTGGAAAGCTTTTTATCATAAAAATATTTAATTGTATTATCTAACATATTTATTTCATCTTGTAATTTTTGAATTTTTTTATTAATCATTTTTTAACCTCCTTTTTTAGGCACGGTTGAAATAATATCACATTATAATATGTTTTGTCAAGTAAATATTGACAAAATTACTAGTAAAATATATAATTTATCTATAAAGGTTTTGATTAAGAGGAGTAAAATATTAATATTTTAAAAGAGAGTTAGTGCTTGGTGAAAACTAATAAATATAATATTTGAAGGTAGCTTATGAACCTAACATTTGAAATATAATTAAAATGTTACGTATGATATGCGTTAAATATTTAAAGAGCATAGAAATATCTATGAAGTAAGGTGGTACCGCGAAAAAATCGTCCTTACATTCATGGATATTTTTCTTTTTTGGAGGTAAAAATGATAGAAGAATTTAGAAAATATGTAAGTAATTATGATTTAAATAATATTAAAATTAAATCAAAATATGATCATTCTATTAGAGTTATGGAGTTAAGTCAAAAATATTCAAAAAAACTAGGTTTCAGTGATTATGATATAAAGCTTGCCAGCCTAATAGGATTACTTCATGATATTGGTAGATTTGAACAAGTAAAACAATATGATAGTTTTGAAGATAAAAAAACTATTGATCATGCAAATTTGGGAGTAAAAATACTTTTTGATGATGGATTGATCGAAAAATTTTGGGATAATAAGGATGACTATGAATTAATAAAATTAGCAATAAAAAATCATAATAAATTTAAAATTGAAGATATAACAGATGAAAGAATTATGGAACATGCAAAACTTATTAGAGATATTGATAAAATAGATATAATGCATATTTATGGAATAAGTAATAAATTAAGAAGTGATATTAGTGAAATAAGTGAGTCAATTATAAATTCAGTAAGAAATCATTCAGAAATTTTAAGAACTAATGAAAAAACAAAAAATGATGAAATCGTTACAGCTTTTGCTTGGGCCTTTGATATAAATTATGATGAGTGCTTAGAAGAATTTAAAACAAATTTAAATATATTTTATAATATTTTAGATCATAAAGAAAAATTTGATGAAGTAATTGATATAGTAAATAAATATATGGATGAGAGGATAGATAAATATGTTAGAAATTAAATATGATCATAAAAAAGTAGAAGAAGGAAAATATGAGATCTGGCTTAATAATAATTACTTTATGTCAGGTGATAAAACAAAAACACCATTTTCAATGGTACTTCCACCACCTAATATAACAGGTAAGTTACATATTGGGCATGCACAAGATGTATCAATTCAAGATATAATATGTAGGTATAAAAGAATGGATGGATATGATGTATTATGGCTTCCAGGTATGGACCATGCCGCAATTGCAACAGAAGCAAAAGTAGTTGCTAAATTAAAAAAAGAAGGAATAAATAAATATGAATTAGGTAGAGAAAACTTCTTAAAAGAAGCATGGAAATGGAAAGATGAATATGCTGATAATATAAGAAAACAATGGTCTAAAATGGGTATTAGTTTAGATTATTCAAAAGAAAGATTTACCTTAGATGAAGTATCACAAAAAGCAGTAAATTATGCATTTATAAAAATGTATAACGATGGACTTATTTATAGAGGTAAAAAAATAATTAACTGGGATCCAGAAGCAAGAACAGCTCTTTCTAATGAAGAAGTTATATATAAAGATGTAGAAGGAGCATTCTATCATTTAAAATATTATATTGAAGGAACAAATGATTATCTTGATGTAGCAACTACAAGACCAGAAACATTATTTGGTGATACAGCAGTTGCAGTTAATCCTAAAGATGAAAGATATAATAAATTAATAGGTAAAAATGTTATTTTACCTATAGTTGGTAAATTAATACCTATCATAGGTGATGAACACGCTGATATGGAAAAAGGTACAGGTGTTGTTAAAATTACTCCTGCACATGATCCAAATGACTTTGAAGTAGGTAATAGACATAACCTAGAGAGAATAGTTGTTATGGATGAAACTGCTCATATGAATGAAAATGCATTAAATTATAAAGGGCTTGATAGATTTGAAGCAAGAGAAAAATTAATAGAAGAATTAAAAGAAAAAGATTTACTTATTAATATTGAAAAAATAACTCATAGTGTTGGACATTCTGAAAGAACAGGTGTAATGGTAGAACCTTATTTATCAGAACAATGGTTTGTTAAGATGAGTGATTTAGCACATAATTTATTAGAAAATCAAAAAACAGATAATAAAGTTAACTTTTATCCAGCAAGATGCGAAAAAGTACTTGAAAACTGGATGAATGATTGTCATGACTGGTGTATATCAAGACAATTATGGTGGGGTATTAGAGTACCAGCATGGTATAAAGATAATGAAGTTAAAGTACAAGTTGAATCACCAGGTGAAGGATGGATTCAAGATGAAGATGTACTTGATACTTGGTTTAGTAGCGCATTATGGCCATTTAGTACATTAGGCTGGCCAGATAATACTGATTTATTTAATAGATATTATCCAACAAATGCACTTGTAACAGGTTATGATATTATATTCTTCTGGGTATCTAGAATGATGTTCCAATCACTAGAATTTACTAAAGAAGTTCCATTTAAAGATTGCATAATACATGGACTTATTCGTGATAAAGATGGAAGAAAAATGAGTAAAAGTTTAGGTAATGGTATAGATCCTATGGATATGATAGAAGAATATGGATGCGATGCACTTAGATATTTCTTAACAACTAATTCAGCGCCAGGTCAAGATTTAAGATTTGATGAAGAAAAAATGAAATCTACTTGGAACTTTATAAATAAAATATGGAATGCATCAAGATTTACATTAATGAATATAGAAAATGTAAAAGGATATGATTTTTCTACACTTACATTTAGTGATAAATGGATATTAACAAAACTTAATAAAACAATAAGTGAAGTTAGAAAAAATATGGATAAATATGAATTCCAAAATGTAGGAACAGAACTATACAACTTTATTTGGGATGATTTCTGTGATGGATATATAGAATTTTCTAAATTTAATATGGACAATTCATCAACAAAAAGTACACTTTTATATGTATTAACAAATATCTTAAAATTACTTCATCCATTTATGCCTTTTGTAACTGAAGAAATATATAGTATGCTTCCAGTAAAAGAAACAGAAGGTATTATGATTAGTTCTTATCCAAAAGTAAATGAAGAATTAAACTTTGATGATACTATAAAATTAATGGAAGAAATAAGAAACTTTATTACAAAATCAAGAATTACAAAGAAAGAAAATAATATTCCAAAAGAATTTAAATATAGTTTAGAATGTAATAATTTAAGTGCTGAAAAAATTATTAAAAATATGCTTAAATTAAATAATGAAGTACAAGATAGTGAATATAGTAAAGTAACAATAGAGTCAAATACAAATGAATTAAATGTTAAATTAACTTATTATTATGAAGTATCTGAAGAAGAAAATAAAAAACAAAAAGATGCTTTAGAAAAAGAAAAAATGACTTTAGAAAGTAATATTGCAAGAAGAGAAAAATTACTATCTAATCCAGGATATGTTAATAATGCTCCAAAGAATTTAGTTGAAGAAGAAAAAATAAAATTAGAAAACGAAAAGAAAGAACTTGCAATTATACTTGAAAAATTAAAATAATGGAGGTTTAAAATGAAAATAGAAGGTTTATATACTGGTACAATACTAAAGTGCACATATATCAATGATACGTTAAAAGATGATATAGATGAATCTTACGGATTTTTTAGATATAATTATGAAATGTATAAAGAAAATGTACTTTTAGCAAAAATAGAAAATGGAGGATATGTTGAATTTGATAAATTAAATTCATTAATTAATAGAATAAAAATTGATAAAGATATTCATAAAAATGGATGGCGTGAAGGAGTTATGATGTCAACATGTCCAGGAAATGTTGGAGATCATTTTATTGATGCAAATTCACTTGAATCATATAAAAATAATGTAAATATAAAAAAATATAAAATAGCGAATAGTTAAGTTAACTAAAATATGAAAAAAACTTAGAATAAGATTTATTCTGAGTCTTTTTTATGTTATAATTTTTAAAAGGAGAAAAACTATGAATACTATTATATTTTTAATTATTGAAATTATACTTTTTGTTTTTTCTGTGATATTGATAAAAAAACATGTTCCAGAAGCAAAGCAACCTTTTAAAAAGATATTATCTTCTTTAGCACCAATAATTGTAATATTAGCATTAATTATAATATCTTTAATAATGGAAATGAAAAATACTTCATTTATCGATTATGATAATAAAAGTTTAATATGTTCATTAATAATATTTATAATTTTAATAATAACATTCATTTTATGGATATTATTTGGAAAAAATAACAAGGAAAAACTTAAAACAGTAGAATATTATCCTCCAGCAGATTTAGATCCTGCACAAATGGGTTATGTAATTTCTAGGGTAAATGATAAAAAATTAATAATTTCTTTAATATTAAACTTAGTATCTAAAAAATATATAAAAATAATAGAAAATAATGGGAAACAGTATTTAGTTAATTTATGTGTTTTAAATGTAGAGGATGAAAGAGATAAATATCAAAAAGTTATTGGAAAAGATTTATCAGATTTAAAATTTAGTAACATAAACGAATTAAAAGAGTTATCAGTAACAGAAAAAATAGTTTATAATGGCTTATTTTATGATAAAAATATTAATGATTTTAGTAATACTATGCTTATGACTTATATATGTAGACAAGTATATGATGAACTTAATAATAAATTTAAAGAATATATTGTTTCAAAAAAATCAATTACAGTGCAAATAGTATCTGTAGCATTATATGGTATAAGTTTTACACTTGGAGTTTTTAATTATTTTTTAGCAGTTAATTTAAATCCAAAATATAATATAATTTTTTACTTTAGTTATGTATTTATTGCATTAATTTTCTTGTTAACATTACTTATGAAAAAGAATACTTATTTTGGCGATGAAATCATATTAAAAATAAAAGGTTTTAAGAGTTATTTAGAAAAAGTAGAAAAAGATAAATTAGATGCATTAGTTTTAGAAAATCCAAATTATTTTTATGATATATTACCATATGCATATGCACTTGGTGTATCAAAAAAATGGGTAGATAAATTTGAAACAAAAGTAGAAGAATTAAAAATAGCAGATTATGATAATTTAGATCTTGATTTGTTAACTTCAATAGTTATGTCTGTTTTAGATTTTGATGATAAAGAAATGGAAAAGTAAAAGTATATAATTTAAGAAAATTATGTACTTTTTTTATTAAATAATGTAAAACTTTAAATAAACAATTGAAAAAAATAAAAATTACACATATAATTGAATTAGAGGTGAGTTTAGTAGAAAAGCATTTAATTTTAAAAAATGAAAGGAAGTAAAAAATGAAAAAATTAAAAAGAATTTTACTAGTTCTAGTATTTGGTTTATTTACCATTACTTTAACTGGTTGTGGTGCTAGTAGTGGCCCAGAAAAAGTTGCAACTAAAATGGTTGAAAAACTAAGTAAAGGTGATTATAAAAATATGAGTAGTATTTTCTATCATGAAGATTCATATTTTTCAGATGAAGCCTTTAAAAAACTATTGGTAGATAAAAATTTAACAATAGAAGGAAATAAAAAAGTAAAAGTAAAAGAATCTGGTACTGAAATAACAGATGAAAATGGTAATCCTACTGTAAAAGTAAAAGTAGCTATAGATAATAATAAAATTTATTATATAGATACTGTTAAAATAAAAAATAAATGGTATGTATATGACGATAGTTTCTATAATGGTGACATTAAAATAAGTGTACCAAAAGGAACAACAGTTACATTAGATGGTAAAAAGTTATCAGAATCTAAAGAAGAAAAAACAGATGTTAAAATTAAACATCCAAATTCATATTCTTCAGTTACTGTAGAAGATGTAACTATGAATACATATACAATAAAAAATGTATTAAAAAGTACATATAACATAGAAGTAAAAAATGCTAAAACTACTATAAAAGATGAAATCGGTTCTTATTCTAAATCAAAAGCCTCAAGTAAGAACAACTATACATATACTTCAGATTATAAAGATGGTAAATATGTAATTGATTATTTATTTAATTTCTCTAGTGATAGTGAAAATGTAAATAAATTTGTTACCGACTACTATAAAGGAATATATGCAAGTGCTAATAGTAAAAAATCATGGGATGAAGTAAAATCTAATTTTGATGAAAGTTCTAAAAATTTAGAAACATATAAAAATTCTTATGAAAAATTAGTAAGTAGATTAGATAGTAATTATTCTGATTATTCTGCAACAGACGTTAAAGTACTTAAAGTTTATGATTTTAATGATACTGTTGTAGTTGCATTAAGTTATACATTTAATTATAAATATACATATACATATTCTGAGACAGTAAAAGATTATGATAGTGATTATAATGCAATGTTAGTTCTTAAAAAAATAAGTAATGGTAAGTATGTAATTACAGATGGTAAGTATGTACTATCAAATTATTAGGAGGTAAAATATGTCAATAGGTACAGATTATAGTTCAGCATATACATCTGCTTCTTCAGCAGGAGCAGGAGCACTTGGTGTTGGTCTAATAATATTCTTTGTATTTTCAATGATTATATCATTAGCCATTTCAGCAATAATGATAATATCAATGTGGAAAATATTTGAAAAAAATGGAAAACAAGGTTGGATTTCTTTAATTCCATTCTATTCACAATGGGTATTATTTGAATTTGTAGATTTAAAAGGTTGGTTAATCTTTATACCATTTGCAAATACAGTATTCTATATAATTGCAAATTATAAATTAGCAATAAAGATGGGTAAAACACAAACTATTGCAATAGTTACAGCAATAATACCAGCAGTTGGATATCCAATGATTGCATTTATGAAAGATAAATCAAAAGAAACTAAAGTGGTTACTGAAAAGAACGAAAAAGAAGAAAAAATAACTGATGAAAAAGACCAAAAAGAAGCAAAATAAAAAATGCTTCTTTTTTATGTAAAGCTAAGATAATATGCTTGAATAAAAAAGAAAATAAATGTATACTACTAATGTAGATAGTAGGAGAGTAGGAAAATATGAAGAAAAAAGGATTTACATTAATAGAGCTTTTAGCAGTAATAGTCTTGCTCGCAATAATAACATTAATAGCGGTACCAAAAATATTAGATGTAATAGAAAAATCAAGAAGAAGTGCATCAGAACAAAGTGTAAAATTATATGTAGATGCATTTAGATTATATCAAGCAAACGCAGACTTAAATAATACAGATAAGATTCCAGAAGGAACATATGAAGTTTCCAAAGAAACAACATTAAATGGTAAAACATATAAGAAAATAAATGATTTATTAACAATGAAAGGTAATAAACCAAGTGCAGGGACAATAAATGTAACAAGTACAGGGAAAATAGGTACAGCTAAAGTATGTATAAATAATTATGTAATAAGTTATCAAGAGGGAAGTACTAGTATACTTGCGGATGATTGTGGAGATATGGATTTATTTGTAGATTTTAAAATAAATACAGATGAATGGGCAACAGAAAAAACATTAGTAATAACATATCCAGAGAAACAAGGATATAAAAAATATTTTAAAGTAGAAAGCGGAAGTGTGTTTGATGGCGATAAAGAGGTAACTTTGGATAATGCTCGAGAAGTAACAAAAAATGAAATAACATTAAGATTAGAAAAAAATTCAAAAGTAAGTGCATGGCTTGAAAAGAATAGTAAAAAAGCAGGAATAAGTACATATGAAGAAAAGAAAATAGATAAAGAAGAGTTAGTAGAGCCAACAATAACACTAACAGGTGCATTTCCTAAATTAACTGCTAAAGGTATAGAGGTTTCAGTAAGTTTAAAATTAAGTAATGAAACAAATAAAGCATCAAAAATAATGTATAGAGTAGATAATGGAGAATTTAAAGAATATACAGGAGAAATAAACATAACAGGAAGTAAAATATATGCAAAGACAGTAAAACCTAATGGTAGAGAGTCAAGTATAGCAGAAAAAGATATGAGTGGTGTAGAAGTTGCAAAAGATGCTATAGGTAATGAAATTTTTGATAACGATTTAAATACTTATATTACTATGAATAGACATAATGATTATGCAGATGCAGTTAGTGAACCATATTTATTAGTAGATAAATCAATGCAAGGACAAAAATTTACTATAAGAGGCAAAACTGCGTCAAATACAGGAAACATAATTGTATATTATTATGATAATAATGATAATTTGTTAAGCCATGAAGATATAGAAAAACAATTTGATGGTGAAAAAGATTGTACTATACCAATTAATACTACAAAAATAAGATTTTCAAAATACTATACTTGGACAGAAGCATATATATATGAAATTTATCCAAGTTATAATTCAAGTATAAAAATAGTAAAAAATTATCCTACATTAACTAAAAATGGAATAACTAAAAAAAGTTTTGATGCAACAATTTCTTATGCGACAGAGGCAAAATTAAAGCAATATAAAATAGATAATGGTGAATGGGAAAAATATAATGGTGAAATAAAGAATATAGCTGCCGGAAGTACAATTTATGCGAAAAGTAAAGTATCTAACGTAGAAAAAGAATATATTACAAGCGTAACACCAGATTTTCCAAATGCAATATCAGATTCTGTATATGATAATGATTTAAATACTTATATTACTATGAATAGATATAATGATTATGCAGATGCAGTTAGTGAATCATATTTATTAGTAGATAAATCAATGCAAGGACAAAAATTTATTGTAAGAGGAAAATCAGAAGCAAGTACAGGTAATTTATTTGTATATTATTATGATGATGCAGATGAATTATTAAGTCATGAATATGCAGAACACCAATTTGACGGAGAAAAAGAATTTACAATTCCAAGTAATGCTACTAGAATAAGATTTTCAAAATATTATACTAATACAAATTCATATATTTATGAAATTTATCCAAAAACTAATTAATTAAATATTAAATTAAAGATACTATTGGTATCTTTTTTTAATATTTCTTTTCATTTTGATATATTTGTTATATAATAAATATATATTAATAAGAAGGTGATTTTGTGAATTATTGTGGTAATTGTGGATGCAAGTTAAATGAAAATAGTAACTTTTGTCCAAAATGTGGTAAACCTACTAGGTTAGGTATTGAAAAAATAAAAGAAAAAAATATTAAGAAAAGGGAAGTTAAAAACCAAAAGATTTTATTAAATACTGGTCTTGCTCTTATAATAATAGCAAGTTTAATATTTTCTTTATTCTCATTTAATAATATATCCATGTTATTTAAGGTTATATTTTTAAGCGTTGAATCAATTGTATTTATTTATACATCCATAATATTAAAGAAGAAAACAGATTATGGTTATAAAGCTCTTTATATGATAGGAGTACTTTTAGTTCCAATTATACTTTGTCTTTTAACTAGCAACGAATTATTAGGAAGTTTCTTAGAAGGCGCAAATATATTTATATATCTTGCTATTTCGTTTTTAGTATGTAGTATTATTTATATTATTAGTTATAAATTTACTAAAACAAAAGCATATCTATATTTTTCGTACATATTTTTAAATGCTTTTGCTTTAGAAATATCTTTATATGCATACAAATTAATTAACAATAATGTTTGGTATGATGATGTATTAAGTTATGCGATACCATTTACATCAATTATTATATTTAACTTAATATTACAAGTAATAACATTATTTAAAGAAAATAATATCTCAAGTACATTTAGAAAATATATTAGAGTGTTATTAGTTATTATGGTTATTCCTATTATAGTTTTCTTATTCTTTGAGGATTCTGATTTAAATATATTTATAATTATCGATTGTATAGTTTATATTCTATCATCATATATTATTTTATTTAAATCAAAGAATAGTGCATTTAATATGATAATGCCACCATTTATTATATTAGTTTTATTATTACTTACTAATTATGTATTAGAAGATTATAATAATATCTCAATATTTATGTCTATATCAGTAGTATTATTACAATTCTTTATTAGTTATTTATTAAATAACAAATTATTTAAAATAGTTACATATATATTTAGTACAATTACATTATTAATTATACTTAGTGTATCACTTAATTACGGTTATGTATTGTCACTTATATGTTTTGGTGTAGTTCTTGCATCTAATATATTTACATATAAAATAGAAATAAGTAAGACTTATAAAGCTATATTAAATAGTTATATAATGTTTGATATCTTCTTTGTAGTATTATCTTTAGTCAAGATGTTATCTATAACTAGTAATGAATATATTTGTTTAGTCGCAAGTGTTATGTATTCATTAATCTATGTAGTTTTAAAGACAAGAAAAAGTAAAATGTGTATAGCATATGAAATATTATCATATATATTTATAATAATATCATCATTATTCTTATCTGGTAATAATATGCTTGTAAATATAGTACACGAAGTAATATGGATTTATTACTTTATATTAAAATTATATTTTGATGATAAACCAGGTGTTAGAAACTTCTTACTTATCGGTACTATAGTTAATTTATTTATATTATTTATAAAAATGGATGTACAATCATATTATATATTTGTATCATTTGCTGTACTATTTACATTTATAAGCTTAGTTACTAAAAATGTAAAAAAATTAAATAGTAAAGTATTTGAAATACTTGGAATAGTTTCTATTGTTTTAGCATCAATGGAAAATTTCAAAGATTACAAAATAATGGGAGTTTGCTTTAATGTATTAGGTTATGCATTTATATATTATAATACATTTAGAAATAAAGATTTAGCATTTATATTTAGATACTTATATACATTATTAGGATTCTTTATAATATATAATTTATTTAGATGCTTCATAGATATAACTGTTATTTCATCAATATTATCGCTTGTAACATTTGTAATAATATTAACAATAATGTTCTTAATGAGAGTAGAAACAGATAGAAAATTAATTTGCTATACACCAGTAATACTTATTCCATATTATTCATTAGTAGGAAATATAGATGCAATTGCAAATTATAACTTAGAATTTGCTATTACACCATTAATTGTTTATATATTAATATTTGGTGAAAAAGTTATTAAATTTAAAGATAGTGCCCTAAAATATGTATTTGAATTAGTATTGCTATCAATGCTTTATATTACAATAATAACTAACATTCATGATGATACAGTACTTTACATATACAGTTTAATATTATCTGTTGTGTATGTAATAATTGGTTTGACTAAAAAAGACAGTCCATTTGTTACATTTGGATGTGTTACATTATTAATCACAACTATATTCTTATTCTTTGAAGTTCAAAATAGTTTAGTACTTGTATTTAGTATATTATTTATAGGTGTTAGTTTAATAACATATATTTCTATGAAAGAAAGTAAAAATAAGGATATTATTAAAAAATAATATCTTTTTATGTAGATATATTATTTAATTTTTGTTATAATATATTTGTATTTTTTATAGTTTTAAATTCTATGAAAGTAGAAAGTAATTAATAATTATTTATAGAGAGTTAGTGATTGGTGAAAAACTAATATTAATTATTAATGAAAGCGCTACTACTGGAGATGCTTTATGCCGGCTTAAATAGTCGTTAAAATAATTAAGTAAATAAAAGGATGGTACCGTGCATATGCACTCCTTAAATGGGTAATGTACTATCCTTTTTATATATGGAGGTGTTTTATGATAATCGCAATTGATGGACCTGCTGGAAGTGGGAAAGGAACTATCGCAAGTTTAGTTTCAAAAAAATTAAATTTAGTTAATATTGATACAGGAGCAACTTATAGATGTGTTGCACTTGAAATGTTAAAAGAAGGAGTAAACTTAGAAGAAACTGATAAAATTATAGAAATATCAAAAAATGTTGATATAAATTTAACAGAAGACTCTAGAGTATTTTTAAATAAAGAAGAAGTAACTGATAGAATTAGAGAAAAAGATGTTACTAAAATAGTATCTGAGGTATCAAGCATAGAAAAAGTAAGAGAAAACTTAGTAGCTCTTCAAAGAAATATGGCTAAAGGTAAAAATGTAATAATGGAAGGTAGAGATATTACAACAGTAGTATTTCCAAATGCTGACTTTAAATTTTACCTTGATGCATCTTTAGATGAAAGAGTAAAAAGAAGACTTCAACAAAATAAAGAAAAAGGCATTGATATGAATGAAAGTGAAATAAGAGATAATATTGCTAAAAGAGATTATAATGATATGCATAAAAAAGTTGGAGCACTAAAGAAAACAGATGATCAAATATATATCGATACTAGTAATATGACTATTGATGAAGTAGTAAATAAAATAATAGATATTGTGAAGAAAAAAACTAAAATGACATTAAAGGAAGAATTTATAAAATTAGGATATACTGAAGAAGAATATGAAATAATAAGAAATAATCATGTAATAATTGGTATAAAGGATGAAACCTTAATAAAAAAGTTAAAAGATAATTTTGATTATCTTCTTAAAATGGGTTATACAAAAGAAGAAGTAATAAAAATGACAAAAACTTTATCTGCAATTTATCGTTTATCAATAGAAAATATTAAACAAAAGATAGAAGATATGATTGCATTAGGATACACCAAAGAAGAAGTAATTAAGATGACAAAAACTTTACCTTCAATTTATAGTTTATCAATAGAAAATATTAAACAAAAGATAGAAGATATGATTGCATTAGGATACACCAAAGAAGAAGTAATCAAGATGACAAAAAGCTTACCTACAATTTATAGTTTATCAATAGAAAATATTAAACAAAAGATAGAAGATATAATTGCATTAGGATACACTAGAGAAGAAGTAATCAAGATGACCAAAGCTTTTCCTTCAATTTATAGTTTATCAATAGAAAATATTAAACAAAAGATAGAATTTTATGATTCAATCAATATGCATAAGCTTGCAGTTATTGATTCAAAAATTTTGATGCAAAGTGTAAATTTAAGTTATGCAAGATATTCATTTTATAAAGATAAAGAAATTGATATAGATATGAATAATTATAGAAAATTATTTATCAATCAAAAACAATTTGAAAAATCATATAGAATAAAAAAACAAGAATTACTAGAAAAATATGATTATAATAAATATAAAGAAGAAAGGAAAAAAGAAAATGGAAGAATTATATAGAATAGGTATAAGTGAAAATACAATAAAAAATATGTTAGAATTAGTTCCTTCTATATCAGAAATGAGTGAAAAGGAAATAAAAGAAAAAGAAATAATATTAGAAAAAGTTAATTGTGATGAAAATCAAGTAATAAATATTATCAGCAGTAATCCAATGTATTTGGATAGAACAAATGATGGTATATTAAGATTAATAAATAAATTAAAATCATATGGGTTTGATATGTTAAATATATTGTTTGATTCAAATCCATATATATTAAATTTAGAAGTATTTGAAATAGAAAAGTATATAAATAGTAGATTAGATAGTGGCGAAGAATTAGAAGATATAATAGATGATTTAGACTCAAACTCGATAATATTTAATGAAATATAAAAAGTAGGTGGATAAAATGACATTAAAGGAAGAATTTATAAAATTAGGATATACCGAAGAGGAATATGAAATAATAAGAAATAATCATGTAATAATTGGTATAAAGGATGAAACCTTAATAAAAAAGTTAAAAGATAATTTTGATTATCTTCTTAAAATGGGTTATACAAAAGAAGAAGTAATAAAAATGACAAAAACTTTACCTGCAATTTATGGTTTATCAATAGAAAATATGAAGCAAAAAATAGAAGATATGATTGCTTTAGGTTATACCAAAAAAGAAGTAATTAAAATGACAAAAAGTTTACCTTCAATTTATAATTATTCAATAGAAAATATTAAACAAAAAATAGAAGATATGATTGACCTAGGATACACCAAAGAAGAAGTAATCAGGATGACAAAAACTTCACCTGCAATTTATAGTCATTCAATAGAAAATATGAAGCAAAAAATAGATGATATAATTGCATTAGGTTACAGTAAAGAAGAAGTAATCAAAATGACAAAAACTTCACCTGCAATTTATAGTCATTCAATAGAAAATATGAAGCAAAAAATAGATGATATAATTGTATTAGGTTACACCAAAGAAGAAGTAATCAAGATGACAAAAACTTTACCTGCAATTTATAGTTATTCAATAGAAAATATTAAACAAAAAATAGAAGATATGATTGCTTTAGGTTATACCAAAAAAGAAGTAATCAAAATGACAAAAACTTTACCTGCAATTTATAGTTATTCAATAGAGAATATTAAACAAAAAATAGAAGATATAATTGCATTAGGTTATACCAAAGAAGAAGTAATCAAGATGACAAAAAGTTTACCTGCAATTTATGGTTATTCAATAGAAAATGTTAAACAAAAAATAGAAGATATGATTGCTTTAGGTTATACCAAAGAAGAAGTAATCAAGATGACAAAAACTTCACCTGCAATTTATAGTTTATCAATAGAAAATATGAAGCAAAAAATATCTGATATAATTGTATTAGGTTACACCAAAGAAGAAGTAATCAAGATGACAAAAGCTTTCCCTGCGATTTATGGTTTATCAATAGAAAATATTAAACAAAAAATAGAATTTTATGATTTTATTGATATGCATGAACTTGCAGTTATTGATTCAAAAAAATTAATGCAAAGTATAAATTTAAGTTATGCAAGATATTCATTTTATAAAGATAAAGGAATTGATATAGATATGAATAATTATAGAAAATTATTTATTGTACAAAAACAATTTGAAAAATCATATGGAATAAAAAAACAAGAATTACTAGAAAAATATGATTATAATAAATATAAAGAAGAAAGAAAAATGAATTTATAAGAAAGAAGGTAATTAAAATGAATATAAGAGATAAATATATAGAATTTTTTGTAAGTAAAGGACATAAACAAATACCTAGTGCGCCAGTTGTACCAGAAAATGATCCATCAGTATTATTTAATACTGCAGGTATGCAGCCACTTGTACCATATTTAATGGGGGAAGTTCATCCATATGGAACAAGACTTTGTGATTATCAAAAATGTATTAGAACAAATGACTTAGATGAAGTTGGAGATGTAACTCATCATACATTCTTTGAAATGCTTGGTAACTGGTCTTTAGGTGATTATTTTAAAAAAGAAAGTATAGAATATAGTTTTGAATTTTTGACTAAAGTACTTAATATTCCAATTGAAAGACTTGCAGTTACTGTATTTAAAGGTAATGATGTATTAGAAGAAGATATTGAAAGTGAAAATTATTGGTTAAGTCATGGAATAAAACAAGAAAGAATAGCAAAAACTAGTGAAGATAATTTCTGGAGTGCAGGAGAAGTTGGACCATGTGGAACAGATACTGAAATATTCTATTTTAGAAGTGATGATGAAATTCCAGAAACATTTGATCCAGATGATGATAGATGGGTTGAAATATGGAATAATGTATTTATGCAATATGAAAGAAAAGAAGATGGAACTTTAGTAGTACTTCCTAAGAAAAATGTTGATACAGGTATGGGACTCGAAAGAATAACAGCAGTACTTGAAGGAGTTAATGATAACTATGAATCAAGTATATGGAAAGGTACTATAAAGAAGATAGAAGAAATATCAGGTAAAAGTTATTATGGTAATGAAAAAGCATTTAGAATAATTGCTGATCATATTAAAGCAGCAGTATTTATTTCAAGTGATCCAGCAGGTATTAAACCAAGTAATACAGACCAAGGTTATATACTTAGAAGATTAATTAGAAGAGCAATTAGATATGCAAAAATGATAGATATAGATATTAATAGTAACTGGGAAAGTGAAATTGCTAAAAATATAATAGATGAATATAAAAAATATTATAGTGAGTTAAGTACAAATGAAAATGTAGTTATGGAAGTACTTAAAAATGAAAAAATTAAATTTAGTCGTACACTTGAAAAAGGACTTAGAGAATTTGAAAAAATTGTTAAAAATTTAAATGAAAATGAAATAAACAAAGATTTAGCATTTAAATTATATGATACTTATGGTTTTCCAATTGAACTTACTTTAGAACTTGCAAAAGAAAGAGGACTTACTGTAGATGAAAAAGGTTTCTATGAAAAATTTAAAGCACATCAAGAATTATCTAGAACAGCATCTGCTGGTAAGTTTAAAGGTGGACTTGCTGGTAACAGTGAAATAGAAACTAAATATCATACAGCAACTCATCTTCTTAATGCAGCATTAAAAGTAGTTATTAATAAAGATGTACATCAAAAAGGATCTAATATAACTGATGAAAGAATGCGTTTTGATTTTTCTTGTGATCATAAATTAACAGATGAAGAAAAGAAGAATGCAGAAGATTTAGTTAATAAATGGATAGATGAGGGTCTACCTGTAACTAAAAAAGAAATGAGTAAAGAAGAAGCAATTAAATCAGGTGCTGAATGTATGTTTATTGAGAAATATCCTGACATTGTAACAGTTTATAGTATTGGAGATGTTTCAAAGGAATTATGTGGAGGACCACATGTTAATAATACAAGTGAACTTGGTCACTTTAAGATAAAAAAAGAAGAAGCAAGTTCTGCTGGTGTTAGAAGAATTAAGGCTATATTAGAGGAGAAGTAGATGAAAAAGAAGAATAAAAAGAATACAAAATGCAAAAAGTTCAAAGTAATTTACATATTACCAATAGTTATAGTTATTATAATGATTATTGGAATAGTATTTTGTTGTAAAAATGTAAATCCCGTATCAAATAAGTCAGATAAAGTTATGGTTGAAATTGAAAAGGGTAGTACAATTAGACAAATTACTGCAACACTTAAAAAGAAAAAAATTATTAAAAATAAGTATTTTGCAGATTTATATATTAAATTAAATAAAATAGAAGGTCTTCAAGCAGGTAATTATATGCTAGATAGAAATTCTAGTTTAAAAGAAATATTTAAGATATTACAAAGTGGTAGTAATGTAAAAGATCAAACAGTAACAATTACATTTAATGAAGGAAAAACTATGAGAGGTATTGCTAAAATAATAGATAAAAATACTTCTAATAGTTATGATGATGTATTTAAAGTGTTAGAAGATAAAGAATATATTAATAGTTTAATAAATGAATATTGGTTTTTAGATAATGTTATATTAGATAAGAATATTTATTATCCACTTGAAGGTTATTTAGCCCCAGACACATATGAATTTAAAGTAAATGCTAGTGTACAAGATATATTTAAAAAACTATTAGATCAAACTAATGTTATATTAACAAAATATAAAAGTGAAATAGAAAAAAGTAATATGTCAGTTCATCAAATACTTACTCTTGCATCCATGGTAGAGGGTGAAGGAATAACTTTAGAAGATAGAAAAAATATAGCAGGTGTATTTATAAATAGATTAAATAAAAAAATGAGTTTAGGTAGTGATGTAACTACATACTATGCATTTAAAATAGAACTTGGAGAAAGAGATTTATATAAATCAGAAATAAATAATCCAAACCCATATAACACAAGAAGTAGCGCAAATGCAGGAAAACTTCCAGTAGGTCCAATATGTAATCCAAGCTCAACATCTATACTTGCAACTATAGAATATAGTAGTAATGATTATTTATACTTTGTTGCAGATAAAAATATGAAAGTATATTTTACTAAAACTGATGCAGAACATAATAAAATAATAAATGAACTTAAGTCTAGTGGACTTTGGTATGAATATTAAAATTAGAATTTTATTCTAATTTTTTTATTTTTTAAGGGATTTTTAAATACTTTTAGCTTATATATACTATGGAGGAACACAAATGTTAGACTTAGTAAATATATGTAAAAGTTATAGTACAAATAATTATAATATTAAAGTATTAGATAATATTAATTTATCTTTTTTAGATGATGAATTTGTATCTATTTTAGGATCATCAGGAGCGGGTAAATCAACACTTTTAAATATAATAGGTGGTTTAGATAAATATGATAGTGGTGATTTAATAATAAATGGTAAATCTACTAAAAGATTTAAAGATAAAGACTTCGATTCATATAGAAATAAAAGTATTGGTTTTATTTTTCAGCATTATAATTTAATAAATCATATGAAAGTATTAGATAATGTTGAACTTAGTATGTTACTAAGTGGTGTATCTAAAAAAGAGAGAAGAAAAAAAGCAATCATTACTCTTGAAAAGGTTGGATTAAAAAATCATATTTATAAAAAAGTTTATCAATTATCTGGTGGTCAAATGCAAAGAGTAGCAATAGCAAGAGCAATAGTAAATAATCCAGATATAATTTTAGCAGATGAGCCAACTGGCGCACTTGATTCTAAAACAAGTAAACAAATAATGAAATTAATAAAAGAAATATCAAAAGATAAATTAGTAATAATGGTAACGCATAACAAAGAATTAGCAAAATTATATTCAACTAGAATCATTGAGTTAAAGGATGGTAAAGTATTATCTGATACAGGAAACAAAAGTAAGATGCAAAAATTAAATAGATATAAATTAAATAAGATATCAATGAGCTTTTTTACAGCGTTAAAACTATCATTTAATAATATATTAACTAAAAAAGGAAGAACGATTATAACAACATTTGCAAGTAGTATTGGAATAATTGGAATAGCATTAATATTATCAATTTCAAACGGTTTTAAAAATCAAATTTATGATTTTGAAAAAGATACATCTATGATTATGCCAATAACTATTAATGAAGATGTATTAGATGAAAAAAGTGAAAATAAAAATGAAAAATTAAAAGAGTATAGTAATAGTAAAAAAATATATTCACTCACTTTAGAAAAAGATAAAATACATAAAAATAATTTATCAAGTAAATATATTACTTATATAGAAAATATGGATAATGATTTAGTATATGGTATAACATATAAAAATATTTCTAATATAAAACTTTTAACAAAGATAAATAATGATATAAAATTAATTGATTATAAAAGTATTATGAGTCAAAAACCTATAGGTTTAAATGGTAAAAATTCTAAAATTATAAAAGATAATTATGATGTAATATATGGTAGTTATTCTTTAAAAAAAGAAGACTTAACTTTAGTAGTAGATTCTAAAAACAGAGTAGATGCAAATGTACTTAAAGTGCTTGGATATAATAGTAAAGATGATATTACTTTTGATAAAATTCTTAATAAAGAATTTAAGGTCGCATTAAATAATGATTATTATAATTACAATGGCATTAATTATGAAGTAAATGACTATGGTGATATATATAATAAAAGTGTATTAAAACTTAAAATAACTTCAGTAATTAGAGGCAAAAAAGATAATACTTTTTCTGACATGTATGGTACTGGAATTTTATATAATAAATCATTAATAGACTATGTTATAAAAGAAAACTCTAAATCAGATATAGTAAAATCACAGAAAAATTCTAGTTATAATGTACTTACTTTAGAAAAGAATTTTGATAAAAATAGAGTATTATCATCTTTAGGGTTTGATAATTCATCTTTAGAAATTCAAATATATCCTAAAGATTTTGATTCTAAGAAAAAAATATTAAAATATCTAGATAATTATAATAAAAATAAAAAATATAAAGAAAAAATTTTATATAGTGATAAATCATCATCTTATATTTCTCTAATGAAAAATATTATGGATGCGATAACTATAGTTTTAATTTTTTTCTCATGTATATCACTTATAGTATCTTCTATAATGATAGGAATAATAGTATATATATCTGTTCTTGAGAGAACTAGAGAAATAGGCATATTAAGATCCTTAGGTGCAAGAAAAAAAGATATTTCAAGAGTATTTAATGCAGAAACATTTATATTAGGTTTTATGTCAGGCATACTTGGAATAATTATATCTTGTATATTAATATTACCAATAAATGCTATAGCAAAAGACACAATACATTTAGAAAAAATTGCAAGTCTTAAAATTACTCATGCTATTATTTTGATAACAATAAGTATATTTATTACTATGATAGGTGGATTAATACCATCTAAAATAGCAAGTAATAAGAGAATAATCGAGTCACTTAAAATTGAATAAAAAATATTTTTTGAACCATAAAAATTCTGAAGGGAGAGTTTTTATGGCAAAGCATAAAGTAGAAATAACGGGAATAAATACAGCAAATTTAAAAGTATTAACTAGTGATGAACAATTAGAACTATTTAAAAAAATGCAAAATGGAGATAAGTTTGCAAGAGAAGATTTAATAAATGGAAATCTAAAACTAGTATTAAGTATATTAAAAAATTTTAATAACAAAATTGACAATATGGATGATTTGTTTCAAGTTGGTTGTATTGGTCTTGTAAAAGCAATAGATAATTTTGATTTAAAATATAATGTAAAATTTTCAACATATGCAGTACCAATGATTTTAGGTGAAGTAAAAAGATATTTAAGAGATAATAGTATAGTAAGAGTTTCTAGAAGTATGAAAGATATAGCATATAAAGCACTTAAAATAAAAGAAAGTATTATGATGAGTGAAGGAAGAGAAGCAAGCCTTTCTGAGATTGCAGAAATTTTAGAAATAGATGAAATAGATATAGTTAGTGCTTTAGAAGCAACTAAAAGTACAGTTAGTATGTATGATCCTATTTATAATGACGGAGGAGAAACCATATATTTATTTGATCAAATAGCAAATCCAAAAGAATCAAGTAATAATTGGAATGATAAACTAGTACTTGAAATGGCAATAAATAAATTAAAATTGAAAGAAAAGTTTATATTACTCCAAAGATTTATAATAGGAAAAACACAAATGGAAATAAGTGATGAGCTTGGAATAAGTCAAGCACAGGTATCTAGAATAGAAAAAAATGCCCTTAATAACATAAAAAAGTTAGTCAAGTGATTTGCATTTATAAACTTTTTATGGTATAATCAAAACTTGTGTGTGTTAAAAAGGGAGGTTTTAAAATGATAAAGTTAGAAAAAGATACTAAAACAATAAAAAATGTAAAACTAAAAAATATAGAAAAATATAAAATTATTGCTACTAATAGTGCTATTATAGCTGCTACTATTTTATCAGCCCCTTATATAAATTTTAAAAAAATAAATGTAAATGAACAAGAACATAGAGTTCCTATAGCAAGTAGAACAGTCGCAGAAACTCATTCATATAGTTATGAAGAATATATAATAGATAATTATAGAGATAAAATAATAAATTATGCACAAATATATAATTTAAATGAAGAATTTGTACTTGATGTGGCAATAAACAATATTAAAAACTATCAAACTATATATGTTACAGAAAATAATTATGATAATATTGATATGTACATTATATTATTATGCAAGGATATAACTAAAAATCCAGAAAAATATACAGATAATCCATCTTCAATAGTTGGTAATAACAACTATCAAAGTGATTTAAAAGTAAGAGAAATGGTTTATAAGTATGCAGATTTATTTGGAGTAGATAGAACATTCGCACTTACTATAGCATGCGGAGAATCTGGCTATTTTACTAAACCGATTGCAACAGATAAAAATAATCCGTATTCTTTAGTAGGAAGTAAGGGCTTTAATACTTATGATAACTTAGAAAGAGGTATATTAGAAGGAGTATTAAATTTAAAATTAAATTATATTGATGAAAATCTTACAACTTATAAAGATTTAAATAATATATATTGTCAAGATGGTAGTGATTGGGAAAGTCTTATGATTGGCGTACAAAAAAATATAGAAGATGGTTATGTTTTGTATGATGAAGAAAATAAAGTAAAAACATATAATATTAGTGGTTAGAATATGGCGTCTAAATTAGATGAAAAATTTATACGAAGATGTGAACTAATTTATTTTGTTGAAGATGTAATAAATAAAAGAAATTTAAGTGATGAAGAATTTTTTAAATTTATTAAAACTAGACATAGCAATATCGCTGGATTTAGAAATACTATAGTATTTTGTAGAGAAGTACTATCTAGTGAACTTGCAAATCAGATGGAAGTAATTTTGAATTACAAATTAGCAAGTTTGAATAATGATGAAGAAACATTAAAGAAATATTCAGAAGATTTTGTTAAAATAAAAAATATTAAATTGCATTTTATAGGAGAGGGCAGTAACAAAACACTAATAAAGCATGATTATAAAATGTTACCATCATATAAAAAATCAGAAGAAAAACCAGAACTTATTGATAAAGCATTAAAATCATATATTGATGATGCTGATGAAGAAAAGGCAAAATCTATTTTAGAAATAAACCCGAATTTAAGCTTAAATGAATATATTAAAACTAATATAAGTTGTATTGAAGATTATGAACAATACATAAAATTTTATATTAAATATTATAAATTAGAAAAGATAAATATAAATGAAATTAATGAATTTATAATAATAATAAAATTCTTTTTACAGAATTTAGAAGTCACTTACGAAAAGTTAATGGTATATAAAACTAATCCAAGTTATTATGAAAAAGAAATAAGAAATATGAAAGTAGATAAAGCAGAAGAATCAAGTGAAGTTATACGTAATAACATTAATAGGTTATGTCAGTATAAGATACAAAGAGTAAATAAAGTTTATGAAAGTTATATTTCATTATTAATATATTTTGAAGAATTAAAATCTTTTTTAGAAAACCCAGATGAAATTCCAAGCGTTGTTTCACATAATAAATTAGTTAATATAAAAGAAGATTTTTTAATTCAAGGTTATAAGACTATTTTAAACATTTTAAAAAATTACAAAAGTTTATCAAGTATTAATAGGGTAAATGATGATAATCTATCAAAGATAAAATCATTATACCTAGAAAAAGTAATAGAAAATTAACAAAAGAATTGTTAATTTTTTTTTGAATATAATTATGTTAGAGGTGCTTATATGAGATTATCTGAGATACAAAATAAAGATGTGATTAATTTAACAACCGGTATGAAGATAGGAAATATTATAGATATTAAAATAAATAGTGAGAGTGGGAAAATAGAATCACTAATATTAGAAAAAAAGAAATTTCCGTCTCTATTTTTTAGTCAAGATGAAGTAGAGATATATTTTAATCAAATAAAAAAAATAGGTGAGGATGTTATTTTAGTAGAAACTTTAATAAAATAATGATATAATTAAGACAATAGGAGGATTATAAAATGGATAAAAATAAAAAATTATTACTTTTTTCAGTAATATTTATGGTAGTGTATTTAATATTTGATATTGTTACTATAGTACTTAGTTATAACGAATTAATAAAAAATATTACAGATATAATAAGTAATGGACTTATAATATTACTATCAATAGTAGGAATTATATATTATCTTATATTATATTTTAAGAAGGATGTAAATTTAAAAAAGCATAGGATATTTATACTTATATTTGGAATTATATTTTTTATACTTAATTTAATATCTGGTATATTAAGTTTTATTCTTTATAGTAATTTAAAAGAAAAAAAGGAAAAAAGAGAATTACCTAAGTTAGAACCTGCTACATTAGTAAATAAATATGCAGCGTTAATACTTTTTATATTCAGCATGTTATTGTTATTTGTAATACCTAATTATATAAATTTAAAATATGGATTTATAATTTATATAGTGTTATTAATAGGAACTATAATTGTATTTGAAAGACAAATATTACATGATTTTAAAATATTTAAAGAATACTTTAGAGAATATAATATACTTATTTTAAAAACATGGGGCAAGGCATTAGTAACGGTAATTATAATAAATTTAATTATACAAATATTTACAAATGAATCATCTGCGACTAATCAAAAAAATCTACAAGAAATGTTTAATACTTTACCTATAGCAGTTGCGGCACTTTCTATTATATATGCACCTATTGTAGAAGAATCTTTATTTAGAGGTGTTATTAGAAAATTTATAAATAATAAATATCTTTATATAATATTTAGTGGAGTATTATTTGGTGCTTTGCATATAATAGATGATTTTCAAACTGTACAAGAATTATTATATATTTTTGTTTACAGTGCTCTTGGTATGTATTTAGCGTCACTTTATTATAAAACTAATAATATATGTACTAATATGTATATGCATTTTCTTCAAAACACATTAAGTGTAGTAGGAATGTTACTCTTAAAATTTATGATATAACAAAAGGAACTTATTAATAAAGTTCCTTTTTTAAATTATCTATATTATCATACATAATAGAAATATAGTCTTTTTTATTTACTTTGTCTTGTGCAGAAATAGTATTTAATGTATTTAATTTTAATATTCCAACATTAGGATAAGATTGTTTTATACTTTTTATAGTACTGTTTTCTTCCTCATTATTTTTCATATATATATAGCTTATTTGTTTATTATTTATAAGTTTTTTTGTATCAGATATTATTTTATCTGTTACAGTACTATCATCAAGAGATATAACGTTAAAACCATACTTACTTAAGAAAGTTAAATCATTACTACTTACAACAATTGTTTTATTTTCAGCATTTGCGACCATTTCTTTCATTTCTGCATCTATAGTTGATATTTCAAGTTTTAACTTGTCATAATTATTATCTATTTCATCTTGTAAATAACTACTAGTTACATATTCCTTAAAACCATTTTTTACATTTTGTGCTATTGTAAGTAGACTAGATGGGTTAATCCAAATTTCATCCATAGAATTTTGATATTCAATTCTTGCGGTAGCGTCGATTATTTTTAAATTTTTGTTATTGTTAATCATTTCAACTATATAATCTTTTTCTTTATCAAGACCGTTGTATACAATTAAGTTACTGGTACTATAATCCTTTATTTGTTTTTTAGTAAGTTTATATTCATATGGATTAGATTCACTAGGGTAAAAACTAACAACATTAGCATGATTACCATATAATCTTTCAGTAACATATTCAATCGGATACACACTAGTATATATAGTTATATCTTCCATTGAATCTTTATTTATGCATCCTGTAAGTACAAATATTATTCCTATTAAACTAAATAATTTTATAATTTTTTTCATTTTCTCCTCCTATTAGGGACAGGGTCATATCCCATATTTCCAAATGGGGTACATCTAAATAATCTTTTTATAGTTAAAGCACTACCTTTAAAAAATCCATATTTTTCATAAGATTCAATCGCATAACTAGAACATGTTGGCGTGAACCTGCATGCACTATGTAAGTGGGTTGGAGTGCTTTGATATAGTTTTAATAAAAATATTATTAGACGACTCATTTTATCACCTATAATATTTTATCATAATTTTTATAATTATAATAGATATAGATTCAAAAATAATGTAAAATTATAGATTTCATAAAATGTGAAAATTAAATATAATATATACATTGTTAATAAAAAAGTCCAATCATAATGTTGATAATAAAAATACTTAATAAACTAATATTTATAAAATAAGTAATTGTTGTAAAACTCATATATATAGTGTATAATATGTTTAACGAAAAAAATTGGAGGCGATTAGATGAAAAAAATTTTTATTTATGATTTCGATGGAACATTAACACCATATTCATTACCTAAATTTGAAATCCTACAAAAAAGTGGTATGAAAGATGGAGCTTTAAATCCAATGTTCTTAGAACTATCAAAAAAAGAAGCAGTCGATAAAAATGTTGATTTATATACTGCTATGTATAATGTATACTTTAAAATTATTAAAGATTCTGGATTAAAACTTTCAGATGAAAATTTTTGTTTAGGATATGATAATGTTAGTTATAATGATGGTGTAGTAGAATTTTTAAATATGTTATGTGATAATGATATTGATAATTATCTATTAAGTTCTGGTATTAAAGTTTTTTTAGAAAAAGTTTCAATTTCATCTTATTTTAAAGAAATTTACGCTACTATATTCACCTATAACCAAAATTTTGAAGTAAATGGTATTGAATTTTTAATGAGTGATAAAAATAAGGTTACTGCAATACAGCAAATATTACAGAAAAATAAAATAAAGGATGAAGATTGTTCTAATGTTATATATATAGGTGATGGATTTACAGATTATTATGCAATGAAATACATTAAAGAACACGGTGGTACTTCTATTTTTGTGTATAAAAATTTTGACAATAAAGATATGAAATCTATTAGAGAAAAGAATGTTTGTGATTTATATTTTGAAGCCGACTTTTCTCAAAATAGCAAATTATATAGTTATGTAAAAAAAATGTGTAAAATTAACTAGTTATTATATAAATTATAGTATAATTGATTTGGGTGAAAAAATGATAGAAAAATATAATATTGATTTAAAAAATGATTTAATAAAAAGAGCATTTACTCATTCTTCTTATGTAAATGAAACTAAAAAAGGTGAAGACTATGAAAGATTAGAATTCTTAGGAGATAAAATACTAGATTTTCTAATAAGTGAATATTTATATGTTTCAGAACATTTAAAAGAAGGCGAAATGACTAAAATAAGAGCAAGCTATGTATGTGAAAATGCTTTATATGAGTATTCTAAAAGATTAGAATTTGGTAAATATTTAAGACTTGGTAAAGGTGAAGAAGCAACTGGAGGAAGAGATAGAAAAGCAATACTAGCAGATGTATTTGAAGCATTTTTAGCAGCAGTTTACTTAACATATGGTCTTGATAAAGCAAAAGAAATTGTTTATGATACAGTAGTAAAATCTATAGAAAGTAAAGATGATTTATTTTTACATGACTATAAGTCAATACTTCAAGAATTACTTCAAACAGATAAAGAAGGCGCAACTTATGAGGTAATAGAAGAAACAGGACCTGCACATAATAGAACATTTAAAATAGTTGTAAAACTAGATGATGTTGTATTAGGTGTTGGAGTAGCTGGAAGTAAAAAAGAAGCAGAGCAAGAAGCCGCAAAAGATGCGTTAAGTAAAAGAGCAAATGATATTAAGTAACTGTTATAGTTACTTTTTTATTTACATTATAAAACCTTGCTTAAAACCATAGTTTATTGTATAATAAATAGTATTGATGATAGGAAGTAGATAGTATGTATTTAAAGGAAATAAAGGCAGTTGGTTTTAAATCATTTGCTGAAAAAATTAATATAGAATTTAATAATGGTATATCAGGTATAGTAGGTCCTAATGGATCTGGTAAAAGTAATGTAGTAGATGCTGTAAGATGGGTACTTGGAGAACAATCAGTAAAACAACTTCGTGGTGAAGGCGCTATGAGTGATGTTATATTTTCTGGAAGTAAGAGTAGAAAAGGGGCTAATTTTGCATCTGTTACACTTGTTTTTGATAATACTGATAGATATTTAAATATAGACTTTGATGAAGTTGCAATAAAAAGAACTATTTATAAATCAGGCGAAAATGAATATTCAATAAATAATGAAAAATCAAGACTTAAAGATATATTAGATTTATTTATGGATACAGGAGCAAGCAAAGAATCGTTTAATATAATCAGTCAAGGTGATGTTGGTAATATATTATCAGGTAAACCAGAAGATAGAAGAGGAATATTTGAAGAAGCCGCTGGAGTTTTAAAGTATAAAAAAAGAAAAGATGAAGCACTTAGAAAATTATCAAAAACACATGATAATATGACAAGAATTAATGATATTATTGATGAATTAAGTACTAGTATAGAACCTTTAAAGAAACAAAGTGAAGATGCTAAAATATATTTATCAAAAAAAGAAGAACTAAAAAATAAAGAAATTGCGTTAGTCGCACATGATATTGAAAATTATAATTATGATTATAAATATAGTAAAGAAAGAGTTGAGATACTTACTGATTCTATTGCAAAAATGTTATCTACTTCCTCAAAAGAACAAGCATTAATAGAAAGTTTAAAAAATAATATTAATAATTTAAATAATGAATTATATAAAAAGCAACAAGAACTTATTGAAGTATCTTCAAAAGTAGAAAGATTATCTGGAGAAAAGGATTTAATAAAAGAAAGAAGTAAATATAACTCAGATGATGTTAAGCTTCATGACAATATAATAAACTTAAAAGAACAATTATTAGATGTATCTACAAAACTTGAAGTATTAGAAAAAGAAATAAATGAAGAAAATGCAACTGGTTTAGTAATTTCACAAAAGCTTCAAGATATAAATGAAAAAATAGAAAAAATTAGCATAGAAAAAGAAGATAATTTAAAGAAACTTAATTTAAAGGTAAGAAACAAAGCAGAGTTAACACATAAAAAAGAAGTATTAATTAATTCAATAGAAAATAATTCTAACTTACCATATGGTGTAAAAAATGTATTAAATAATCCAGTTTTAATTGGTATTCATGATGTTATTGGGAACTTATTTGAGACAGAAGAAAAATATTCTACCGCAATAGATATGGCACTTTTAAACGCATCTTCTCATATAGTATGTGATAATGAACAAGCCGCAAAAGACGCTATTAGATATTTAAAAGAAAATAATCTTGGAAGAGCAACTTTTTTACCAATCAATGTAATTAAACCTAGAAGTATGGATAGTGAGACTTATAATAAAGCAAAAAGTGTGGACGGATTTATTGATATAGCTTCAAATTTAATTAAATTTGATCTTAAATATAAAGATATTATGTTATATTTACTAGGAAATATAATAGTTTGTGATAATATAGATAGTGCAAATAAAGTATCTAAAGTAATTAATAATAGGTGTAAAGTAGTAACAATTACTGGTGAAATAGTTAATGTTGGAGGTTCTATAACAGGTGGAGCTCTTAAAAAAAGTTCTATTATAAGCGACAAATATGAATTAGAAAATGTTATAAAAGAAATAGATAAAGTACAAAATGATATTAATGAAATAGAGAATGTACTTAATGAAATAGATGAAAAATATAGTAACCTTGATGATAAGAAAAAGAGTATTTTAATAGAAATACAAACTAAAAGTGAACTTATAAAAGAAAAGAAAAATAAAAAAGAAGAATTAAATCTTACAAAAGCTTCATTTGAACTTGAATTAAGTAATAATGAAAATGTAGTTAATAATGTAATTAATACAGAAGAAGATAAGATTTTAGAAGAATACTATGAAGCAGTAAAAGAAAAAGATAATTTAATATTAGATATAGAAAAAGTTAGAAAAAAATTAGAAAATGAAAAAGATGATTTAGTTAATAATGAATCATTAGTTAAGAATAATAATAGTGAATTTAATAAATTACAAGCTGAATTAAAAGAACATGAAATAAAAATAAGTAGATTAGATGTAAAACTTGATAATTTATTAAATATATTATCTGAAGATTATTCAATTACATATGAAAAAGCAAAAGAAAATTATGTATTAGATGATGATGAAGAAACTATTCGAACAATTGTAAGTAAGTTAAAAAATGAAATCAAGTCACTTGGTAATGTAAATTTAGGATCAATAGAAGAATATGATAGACTAAATGAACGATATGAATTTTTGTCTAAACAAAAAGAAGATTTAATTTCCGCAGAAAATGTACTTCTTGAAATTATTAATGAAATGGATGAAGTAATGAAAGAAAGATTTGAAGAAACATTTAATAAAGTAAAAATAGAATTTTCAGAAATATTTAAAAAATTATTTGGTGGTGGTAATGCAGAACTTAGATTAACAAATCCAAATGATATGCTTGAAACAGGTATAGATATAGTAGCGCTTCCACCAGGAAAGAAATTACAACATATTTCATTACTATCAGGTGGTGAAAAAACATTAACTGCAATTGCATTACTATTTGCAATATTAAAAACAAGACCAGTACCATTTTGTATACTAGATGAGGTTGAAGCCGCACTTGATGAAGTTAACGTAGATAATTTTGGTAAATTTTTACTAGAATTTAGAGGCGATACTCAGTTTATAATAATTACTCATAAAAAGAAGACTATGGAATATGCCGATGTACTTTATGGTATAACTATGCAAGAGTCTGGTGTATCAAAACTAGTAAGTGTTAAATTAGAAGAATTAAAATAGGAGAAAATATGAAGAAAAAAGGGTTTACATTAATAGAACTTTTAGCAGTAATAGTAATAATATCTACAATACTTGTTATAACTGTACCCAAGATATTAAATGTAATAGAAAATTCGCAGAAACAAGCTTCAATAGATAGTGCATATGGTTATATTAGATCAATAAATTATGAAAATTCACTAAATGATGTCGATAATTCTGATTATTCCTTAATAGAAGATGGAGAAGATATAAATGTTTCAAAAATATCTTCTAAGATAAAGATAAAAGGAACTTTACCAACTTTAGGGAAAGTAACTATAAAAAATAAAAAAGTAATAAGTGCGGATCTTTGTATAAATGATTATCATGTAAAATATGATGAAAATAGTATGACTGCTATAAAAAATTGTACAGAATCTGAATTTAAAAAAAATGGTAGAGTGAAATTATCTAGTTATTATGGTAAATATACCTATCCAGAAACAGGTACCGTTGACATAATTGAAAATAAGAGTAATGGTAAGTTAAGCTGCTCAACAAATGATGCAAAAATTGCTACATGTTCGATAGATAATAATATAGTAAAAATAGTATCTGGTAAAAAAGAAGGCAATACCACTTTAACAATAAAATCAGAAGCAAATGAAGAATATAATGAAGCTAAAGCTGCATATGAAGTAATAACATCTAATGGTTTATTAAGCATTACCGCAGAAGGATATGAAGGAACTTATGATGGAAAAGAACACGGAATAACAGTAATATCAAGTGGAGCAACTATAAAATATGGTACAAGTTTAGGAGAATATAATCTTACAGAAAGTCCTAAATATATAAATCCAGGAACGTATACAATATATTATGAGGTAACAAAAGAAGGCTATAAAACAGTAAATGGTAGTAAAGATATAATTATAAATAAAGCAAAATTTTTGGTAACATTTAATGCAAATGGTGGTAGTACAGCTACAAATAATAAAACTATAACATATAATGAAGAATATGGAACTTTACCAGTACCTACAAAATCAGGATATAGATTTGATGGTTGGTATACAAGTGCTAGTGGTGGAAATCTTATAAGTACTAATACAATAGTAACTACATTTAGTAATCATACGTTATATGCCCATTGGACACAATATGTTGCAAAAAATGTAACAGGTGGTGTAACAACATATTATACAGATTTACAATCAGCATTTAATAATGCTTCTACAACAACAATAACTTTATTAACTAATGTAACGGCAAATATTTCTGTATCTAATCTAGTTAATAATTTAGTATTTAATTTAAATAAAAAAACATTAACTGGAAGTATAAGTAATAATAATTCTTCATCAAACATAACAATACGAAATGGTACTATAATAAATTCATCTAATAATGTAATTTATAATAAAGGTACACTATCACTACAAAGTGGAACAATACAAACAACTAGTACCAGCACTTCTGTAAGAGCTATAAATAATTTGGGTGTATTAAATATAAAAGGAGGAACAATTATCTCCCCAGCAGGATGGACTGTTAAAAATACAGGAAAGATAACTATGACTGGTGGAACTATAAAACAAACATTAGCAGGATCAACAGGTACCGCATTATATAATGATACAAATGGTACAGTCTATGCAACTGGTGGAAATATTGAGTCTACAGCATATGGTTTTGTTAATAATAGTAAAGCAGGAACAAATTCAAATCAAGCCGCATTAATGAATATGAATATATCTATAACTTATGCTGGAGGTTTTGCAAATGTATATAATATAAATAATAGTTATACTATAACAAAAAATTGTACATTTTCTACTGCTGCATCAAATGCAATATTTAATAATGCTTCCGGTTTATTAGTAGATTATTATAGTAAAACACTTCAATCAAAACCAGTAATAGGAGTTGTTTATACATTAATTCAATGGCCAAATGGTGATATTCAGGTTACAGTATTTGGAAGAAATGATGTAACTAGTTTCCCAACATGGTCAATTGCAAATGGTCAGGATGATATACAATGGTATTCACCTTCGACATATACAGATGCACAAGGGACATATCAATATATTAGATTTTCTAAATCAAATCACGGAAATGTTTCAGGTGAATATGCAACACATGTGTATGCGGGGAATACATTCTTATACGGATTTAGTTATATTATTCAATAAAAGGGATTTTAGAAAAATCCTTTTTATTTGCATATTTTTTATATTTATGGTAATATACTTGCACTAATTAAAGGGGATTACTATGAATTTACTAGAGAAAGAACAATATGTTGAGTATTTAAAAAAATTAAAATTTGAGTATAGAGAAAAATTAAATTTTAAAGATGATTTAACGTTTGGTGTAGAAATGGAGTATTGTAATGCACCAAATAATAAAATTTTAAGAATACTTAATCGTTTAGAAGAGAATCTTGATTATGTAAACTATGAAAAATGGCATTTTCATATTGATGGTAATTTTTCTTACTCAAAAAAAGGGGTAATATATGGTGGTGAAGTAACTACTCCTGTTTTTACTAATACACCAAATTCATATAAAGAAATAAAAAAGGTATGTAATGCATTAAGAAAGTATCATGCAACAGTTGATGACAGAGTAGGATTACATTGTCATGTATCAAAAGATGTATTTAATAATGATTATGACGTATTGGTTAAATTTTTAAAATTATACATAGTATTTGAGCATGTAATATATAAATTTGGATATAACGGATTAAGAGAAAGAGAAGCACTTAAAACTTATGCAAAGGATTCTAGAAATATATTAATTGATATTTTAAAAAATGATGATGGTAATGATTTTTATGAATTAATAAATGACATAAATAATGTAATTAAAGCAAAAGAAAGAGGAATAAATTTTCAAAATATACCACATGGTATAGGATCAACTAATACAATAGAATTTAGAATGTGCAATGGAACAATAGATCCTATAGTAGTGCAAAATGAGATAAATTTATTCTGTAGATTACTATTATCAGCAAAGAAAGATATAGATATTGAGTATTTAGATTATAGAATAGAAGATTTAAAAAATAAAAGAACATCATTAGAAATGTATAGAAATATAAATTTAGATGACGCAATTATTTTTTCAGATATTATATTTGATGACGATTTAGATAAAGATTATTTTATGAAACAATATATAAAAGAGTAAAAAGTATCTACATAAAGTTATTTAAAAATTGACTTATTCAATTAAATATGTTAATATGATTGTATATTTAAAGGGGGAAAAATTATATGAGAAAAGAATCAGAAGATTTTCTAGAAGAAATTATTAATTGTTCATTTAATTCTAGTTTAGTTGATGATATAGAAATACCAAATTTAGTAAAACAGATAAGTAATGATTTGCATTTTGAATTAAATAAAGGGATAGATTTTATAAGAGGATTTGAGTGTGCAAAGGATTATACAATATTGATTTTGCTTGATAAAATAAAAAAATTAAAAAAAATGGGTAAGCAAGATTCAGAAGAAATGCAAATAATTTTTAATGCCTTTATAAAAGTTGCAAATTATTCAAAAAATATATATGATAAAGATTTTGTTATAGGTGAAAATTATAATGAATTTATTAAAATTAATCCAGAAATTAATTTTTCAGTGTCGAGAGTAGTCTATAATTTATTTAAAAAACAAAAAAAATCTGAACAAGAAGAATATGATATTAATAGTTTTATAAAAATTTGTAAAGGTCAAATGATATCTGCTAGTGATTATGTATCATATAACAAAATATATGGTATGTATTAAAAAATGTCAATTGTAAAATTGACATTTTTTTGTGATTTAGGTATATAAAATATTATTTAAAATATTGTTGTTAATTAATATAAAAAAGGGTTGTTTTCTTAATCAACAAGATAAAATATAGAATAAATTAGAATAGAGGGAGAGTGAAAAAATGAAATCAATAGTAGAAACATTAAAAACTTTTAAATTTAAAGATAAAGTATATAATGTGATTAAATGGATATTATTTACAGGTGTAGCACCTACTATTACATTGATTATTGGACTTGGTAAACTATATAACTTTGATCCAACAATGATTGTAGGAACTATATCATTATTTGCATCATTTCTAGGTGCAATAACTGGTTTATCAAATTATAATTATAATAAAGAAATAGAAAAAGATTTTTAATCTTTTTCTATTAAATTAACTAACTTAATTACTTCAGATGCACTTTTAGTATATGCTCTAACAAGACCGCCAGCACCAAGTTTAATTCCACCAAAATATCTAATAACAACACATAAAACATTAGTCATATCTTTTTTTTGAAGTACATTTAAAATAGGTTTACCAGCTGTACCAGATGGTTCACCATCATCAACTGCTTTAGCATTTGGTCCTATAATATATGAGTAACAAATATGAGTACATTTTTTGTATTCTTTTTTTAGTTCATTAATAATATCATTAACTTTATTTGTGTTTTCAATATAATATAGTTTTGTAATAAATCTTGATTTTTTAATAACTATTTCATTTTCAGCATTTTTATCTATAATATACATTCTTTTCACCTAAAACAATTATACTATAATTTATAAAAATATGGTAAAATAATTTAGAAGGAATGATTAATATGGATGAAAATACAAAAAAACATATACAAAGTAAACTTGCATTATTACCTAGAAAACCAGGATGTTATCTTATGAAAGATAATACAGGCAAGGTTATTTATGTAGGTAAAGCAAAAATACTTAAAAATAGAGTAAGTAGTTATTTTAGAGGAGAAAAAACAGGTAAAACAAAAGCACTTGTTTCAAATATATCAACATTTGAGTATATAGTTACAGAATCAGAAAAAGAGGCATTTCTTTTAGAAATTAATTTAATAAAGAAATATGATCCTAAATATAATATTATTTTTAGAGATGATAAATCATATCCATATATAGCGCTTACAACTATTCCATATCCAAAACTTGATATTGTAAGACCAAGACATAAAAGAGTAAAAAAAAATGTTAAATTATTTGGACCATATCCTAGTTCATATGCTGCAAGAAGTATTGTAAATATGTTAAATAGAATATATCCTCTTAGAAAATGTAAAACATTTCCTGATAAACCATGTTTATATTATCATATAGGTGAGTGTCTTGGATATTGTACTAAAAATGTAGATAAAGAAAAATGTGAAGAAATGGTAAAAGAAATAACATCATTTTTAAATGGTAATTATAATGATATAGTAATTAAGTTAAAAAAAGATATGTATGATGCATCAGAAAAATTAAATTTTGAAAAGGCAGGAGAAATAAAAGAATTATTAGATTATATAGATAAAGTACTTGAAAAACAAAAAATAGATTTAACTGATAATGTAAATAGAGATATATTTAATGCTTATGAATATAAGGGGTATATATCTATGCAGGTATTTCATTCTAGAAGTGGTAGGCTAGTTGAAAGAAATAGTTATATTTATGAACAAAATGAAGAAAAAGAAGAATGTTTAAATAACTTTATATTATCGTTTTATGAAAATAATGATTTACCAAAAGAAATTCTTGTTCCAGATTTTTTAGATTTAGATCTTTTATCAGATGCACTAGGTGTAAAAGTATTATCTCCAAGTAAGGGACCTAAAAAGCATTTAATAGATATGGCAGAAGAAAATGCTAAAATAAAGATAATGGAAAAATTTGATTTAATTAAAAATGATTTAGACAGAAGTGTAAAAGCAAATGAAGAATTAAGTAAAAAGTTAGGATTTACTATTCATAGGATTGAATCATTTGATAACTCACATTTATTTGGTACTTATACTGTAAGTGGTATGGTTGTATTTGTAGATGGAAGAGCAAGTAAAAAAGATTATAGAAAGTATAAAATAAAGGGTGACGCAAAAGATGATTATCATTTAATGCAAGAAGTAATAGAAAGAAGATACTCAAGAGTTATTAATGATAATTTAATTAAACCGGATTTAATATTAGTTGATGGTGGACTTATTCAAATAAATGCATGTAAGGAAATACTTGATAATTTATGCTTAGATATACCGGTTTATGGTCTGCAAAAGAATGATAAACATAGAATATGTGCACTTGTTTCAGATGAAAAAGAAATAGAAATAGAAAAAGATAGTAATTTATTTCATTTCTTAGAAAAAATAAGTGAAGAAGTTCATAGATTTGCAATTAGTTATCATAAAGAAATAAGAAGTAAAGGATCACTTTCATCAGTACTAGATAATATTCCTGGAATAGGTGAAAAAAGAAGAAAAGCATTAATTAAAGAATTTAAAAATTTAACAGGTATAAAAAATGCTAGTGATGAAGAATTAAAAAAAGTACTTCCAGAAGAAGTAGTGCAATCTTTAAGAGAATATTTAAAAGATAATAATTTAAAATAGAGTATAGCAATATATATTGTTTTATATTATTATATATTGCACAGGATGTTATAATAATATTTTTTTTAGAAGGTTGTGTTAAATATTATGACTGATTGGCATATTCAGCATATACAATATTTAAGTCAATAGGCATTTCCATAGAAAATATTTTATTTGAATTAATATAATTGTTATCAATTATTATATTAGAATAAGATTCAGTTTTTAATTTATTTAAATTGAATCTTTTTTTTATGATAAATATATATGTAAACCAGTTTAAATATTCTTGTAAATATCTTGTTGATACACCTCTAAATTTGCTTAATCAAACTTCTAACTGCGAATGGACTCCATTTATTTCTGAAATATTAATTTGTCCATTACTATGAAATCCAGATGGCACTGCATTTAATTTCAAATTATGCTTTAAACAAAATTCTTGATATGCACTTGCACTATCAACATTTATAGATTTTGCATTCTTTAATTTTTTACCTAAAATGTTTTCTAACATTTCAGTAGTACATCTACCAAGTCCAGTTATCTTTAATAATAAATTATCTTTTTCATCTATACTAGACACAACACATATTTTATGATGATTTATTCCTCTATATAATGAAGAAGTTGATGTTCTTTTCTTTGAAAATCTTGGCATTTAATTAGAGCTAGTTCCTTTTAAATTTATAGAAAAATATTTTTCATCTGACTGTATTTCGCCAGACAATTCAATTTTATCCTCTAATGGATTGAAACTTATGTCAGTTAGAAGTAGAATTATATCTTCTAAAGATGGTATGAAAAAGTGATTAGTATTGATAAGACGTTAGATAAATATGGTAATTTATTTACATCTGAATTAGTAAGATTAGTTCATAGTAAATCTAGTCCATGGTCAAAATCAGGTGAAGGAGAACTTTATAATAAAGAAATAACAGATGATATAATTATTAAATATCACAAAAATGAAGTAATTTAGTTATTATAAGTGATTAAAATGTAAAAAATATTATTAAATGTAATAGTATTAAAAAAATTTAATTAGATATTCATTTTATTCAGTTAGAAAATCTGCTTATTTTAGTATATTTATTTTAAAATATTTCCAAATACTTACATTTAATCAAAAATTAAGTAAAAATAACTTGATTTTTTTATATTAACTATTAAAAATTTAAAATATATTTGTTATAATTATTAAAAGATGTAGTAGGTGTTTTATGAAGAAGTTTTTATGTATATTAATTATGATAATTATATTATTATTTCCTAGTAATATATATGCTAAAAGTGTTAATAATGAAAGAAATTATGCTAACGTAGTATTTTTTACATATTTTAATGGTGATTTAGAGGGTAAAAAATATATGGAAGATAATTATAAAACTATAATGGAGTATTATAATGGTTCTAGTGAAACTAGTGTTAAGAATTATTTAGAGAATATATCTTATAATAATTTTCATTTATATAATTTATTTCCTCAAATAAATGATAGTACTTTTATTCCAATTGAACTTAGTATTACAGAAGATGATGCGAATAATTCTAATTATGATTCAATTATTATTAGTGATGTTTTAAAAAAATATCCAAATGTTAGTGGAACAATTGATTATGATAATGATGGTATTGTTGATAATTTAACTATTATTTTAAGGAATAAAGCTGATAATGCTGGTTCTAATTCATCTCTTGTATCTCATAAGAGTGATTATCCTGGTGGTAATGATATAACATTATCTAATAAGTCTTTAGGTACTTATAATATGCTTAATACATATTCAATTAGAAATACTAAGAGTTCTGTTATTATTCATGAATTTATGCATTCTTTAGGTTATCCTGATTTATATAATAGTAATAATGATTATCCAGTATTTACTTGGGATATTATGGGTAATGTTATTTCACCACCTCCATATTCACTTGCTTATTTAAGAAGTTATTTTACAAATTGGCTTAGTATTGATGAAATTACTAAATCTGGAACTATTACATTAAATACTCAAGATAATAAAGATGGTAATCAAGCATATATAATTAAATCACCATTAAATGATTATGAATTTTTTGTTGTAGAATATAGAAAGAAACCAACTTTATTTGATAAGATAGACAGAAGTATAAGTAATAGTGGTGTTATTGTATATAGAATTAATACAACAATAACTGGTTTAAGTAATAAATTTGGTTCATATGGTGTATATGTATATAGAGATAATTCTTTTGCTTTAAATAGTACTCCATCTTCAGCAGTTTATAATACAGTTTTTTCTAAAGAACTTGGTAGAACAACTGTAGGTAATAGTGATTTAAATAGTAAAGATAAAGCATTATTATATAGTGATGGAACTAATTCAGGTATAGTACTTAGTGAAATAGGTTCATCAAGTTCAAACAGTATTACATTAAATGTAAGTATTCCAAATAAAGATGATTTAGATGTTTGGAATGAATTAAAATATGATGATATTAATAAAAATAGTGGTTATAAAGTTCAAACATCTATAGAAATGAATAATAAAATATATGTGGGTTCAATAACAAATAATAAATTATATACTACTGTTTATGATAATGGTAATTGGAGTACTATATCAAATGGTACTAATATTGTTATTGGTGATGTATCTCCAAGTACAATGGAATTTAAAATAATTAATAATAAATTATATTTAATATATGGTTGTTGGAATAAAATAGGTGTTTATTCTTTAGAAAATAATGTATGGAAAAAAAGAGCAGAATATAATTATTCAACTGGTTATATGAGTACTGAAGTAATAAATAATGAATTATATATTGCTAATATGTATGACAATAATAATGCTGAATTATTAAAATATAAAGATGATAATATAACTAAAGTAACTAATTATTATAGTGGTTCATTTGTTGGTGATCCAAAAGTTTTATCAATTAATACTAAAATATATTTAATGGTAAGAGAATCAAGTACTAAAAAGATAAAAATATATGAATATGGTAATAATATTCTTAAAGAAATTAATAATGATATATTAGTTAATTCATATGATGCGAAAGATTTAAATAATAAAATAATTATTGCTGGTAAAAATACTGGTGATATTGAATTATATGAATTTGATGGAACTAATTTTAAAAAGAAAACTGAAACAATTCCATATAATTTACCACAATTATTTAAATCACAAGGTAATCTTTATTTAAGAACAATTAAAGATCCAACTGATATATATAGTAATGATAATGTATTAATGGTTTATTCATTATCCGATAAAGTTACAATGGAAGGAAATAATATTGCAAGTGGTGTAAATGCAGATTATAGTGGTGTATTTTCTATAGGTAATAGATTATATATTTCATATATAAAAGACGATATAACTCATATAAAGTATAAAGAATCAAATAATAGTTTATTATCTTTAAGTATTACATCACCAAATAAAACAACTTATACAGTTGGTGATAATGTAGATTTAACTGGTTTAAAAGTAATTGCTAATTATACTAAAAATAGAAAAGAACTTAGTAATAATGAATATACTATAACTAATTTTAATACAAATAAAGTGGGTAGTTATAGTGCTACTATAACATATGAAGGAATTAGTAATACATTTAATTATGAAGTAATTGAAAAAGTAATATTAAACCCACTTAAAAGCATTAACTTAAATAAAACTAGTGGTACAAAATATATAGGTGAAACAGAAAATCTAGTAGTGTCTTATAATCCAAGTAATACAACTGATAATAAAAATGTAACATGGACAAGTAGTAATAATAATGTTGCAACTATTAATAACGGAGTTGTAACTGCTAAAGGAATAGGTAATGCTGTTATAACTGCTAAAGTAATGAATAAAACGGCTACTTATAATATTACTGTAAAGGAAAAAGAAAATAGACCAATAACTTATAAATATACATATGATAGTTCTAAAAAAATAATATATAAATTAAATAATAATATTAATATAAATACATTTAAAAATAATTTAAATTATAATCCTATAATAAAGAGTAACAACAATATCTTAAAAGATAATGATTTAATTAGAACAAATATGACTATAACATATACAGATGATGAAGGTAATGTTCAAATATATAATACATCTGTTTTAGGTGATGTTAATGGTGATGGTAATATTAATGCATTAGATTATGTAAAAATAAAAAATCATATTATGAATACTAAAAAAATCACTGGAGATGTATTTATATTATCAGCTGATTATAATAATGATGGAAAGATAAGTGCATTAGATTATGTAAGAATAAAAAATTATATTATGAATGGAGGTAAATAATGAAAAAGTTTTTAGTAATTTTAATTATGTTATTATGCTTTTTTCCTATAAATGTATTTGCTAGTGGAAGTATTAGTGTTAATAGAGGAAGTTTATCTATTGCAAAAGGAAGTTCTTCTTCATTTGTAGTAAGCGCAAATAATGCGGCAGGAAGAGTTGATATTTATTCAAGCAATTCATCAGTTGCTAAAGTAAGCACTAGTTCATCATGGCTTGATAATAATTCAGTAACAGTAACTGTTACTGGTGTAAATGATGGAAATGCTACTATTATTGTTAAAATAACTGACGCAGCAACATATGATGAAGAAGCATTATCTGGAACAAGAAGTGTAAGTGTAAATGTTTATTCTAATACTAGTTCAAATAACGTTTCAAATAATAATTCACAAAATAGTAATCAAAGTAAACCATCGAATTCAAGTAAATATAATAATTCATCTAATACTAAAAAAAATGAACCTATAAAAAATGATGCAACTTTAAGTAGTTTAAATGTTAAAAATTATGATATTGGATTTGATAAAAATAAAGAAGAATATAATATTGAAATAGAAAATTATATTAATTCACTTGATATAGATGCTAAAGTAAATATGTCTACATCAAAAGTAAATATTGAAGGCAATAAAGATTTAAAAGTAGGGGATAATACTATAAATGTTATTGTTACAAGTGAAGATGGTACTAAAAAAACATATAAAATTAATGTAAAAAGAAAAGATGAGGTAGTTGAAACAACAATAGATAAAATAAATGAAGTAATTGATGGTACAACTAAAGATACTGTTAAGATAAAAATAATAGATAATTTGAAAATATCAAAAGATATAATTGATAAGATAAATTCAAGTAAAAAGAATATTATTATTAATAAGTATGATAATGATAAGATTGTTTATTCTTGGAACTTTAAAAGTGATAATATGAATTTTAAAAAGGAATTTGATTCTAATATATCATTTTCTGATAAAGATTTAGAAAGCTTACGTAAAAAAAATAATTATTCTGAGATGTATAAAGTTATATTTGGATATAATGGAGATATTAGTGATTCTATAATAAAATTAAATGTTTCAGGAAAATTTAACAATAATGATAAAGTTAATATTTATAAATATGATAAAGAAAGTAATAGTTTTATATTAATTAAAAATGATATAGTTGTAAAAGATAATATGATTGAATTTAATATAAATAAAGCAGAAGATTTAATATTATCAAGATCAAAATTAGATAATAAATCAATTAATGAATTTTGTAGTAGTATTAAAAAATCATTTAATTACTTTATTATTATATCTATAGTTGAGTTATTAATAATATTTGTATTAATATATTATTTCTTATTTTATAAAAAAAATAAGAAAACAAAATATAGTAACAAATGATGTTAAAAAGAAAAATAACAAAAAAGTTATAAAAACAAAAAATAATAAGGTAAAGAATCAAGCTAAAAAATAACTTGATTCTTTTATTAATTAACTTAAGAAATTGTTTGACCTTAATATATAATTGTGATATATTGTCTATGCAAGTTAGGTGATAAAAATGAAAAAAATAATAATATATATTTTATTAGCGTTATTATGTATGATAACTATATTTTGTTTTTCAAGTAAGAATACTATGGAATCTAATAGTACTAGTAAAAACTTAATTAGGTATTCAGTAAGAGTATATGAAAAAGTTACTAATAAAGAAGTAGATGAAGAAAAAGTTATTACTAAATTAAATTATCCAATTAGGAAACTTGCTCATTTTAGTATTTATTTCTTACTTGGAGTGTTTGTGTATGGTATATTTTCTTGCACTAAAATAAAACATAAATTACTTTTATCAATATTTATATGCATAATATATGCATTGTTAGATGAAACACATCAATTATTTGTATATGGTAGAACTGCACAAGTATTAGATGTATTAATTGATAGCGTAGGTAGTTTAATTAGTATGTTACTTATTAAAATTATAAAAAGGTAATTATAATAATTATCTTTTTTTAAAAATTATATTGTATATTATAACCTGATAGGTTATAATATATTTAAAGGAAGTGGCAGCTCATGATTATAACAAAAACAACTAAATATAATAGAAGTTATAAAAAAAATATCGTTAATAAACACTTGACTAAAGAAAGTGAGAGAATAGAAAATATAATAAACTTCCTTCTTAGCAAAAATAATTTTCAAGAAGTAATGAATGATTCACTTAGGAATATTTATGGTATAAGTAAAAAAAGTGGTGATTTAAAAGAATATTATACAGCTAGGTTAAATGATAAAATGAGGTTATTAATGAAACCTAACAGTAATTATCCATATGACTTAATTGAAATTGAAGAAATTATTTTTTGTGATATAGATAATACTCATTATGGGGAGGGATAATATGAAAGGATTTGGATCAATATTAAATGATTATTTAGAATATCATAAGATAACTCAAACAGATTTTGCAGACCGATTAGGTATATCTAAAAAACATATGAATGAAATAATTAATGGTAATACTAAATTATCAGAAGATTTAATGATTGCGATAAGTTTACTTACAGATATAGATATAAATCTTATTTTTTTGGTTGAATTTAAAAAAGATGTTCATAATTATTTATATAGTAAATTTTCTTCTGAAAAAGAAATAAAAGAATTTTTAAATTCATTTTATATAAATGAAATGAATAAAAGAAAATGGCTTGTTTTAAAAGATAAATCTTCTGTAGTTCAAAATAGTATTGATTTACTAAATTTTATGAAAGTAAAAAATTTTGATGTTTATAAAAATTATGTGAATAAAAAGATTTTATTTAAAAAAAGAAATGACGCGGATATAAGAAAAATATATTTATGGATTAGATATTGTGATAATTTAATTGAAAATACAAGTATATGTGAATATTCTTCAAAAAGGTTGGATGATTTATTTTTTGATTTAAAAAAAGAAAGTTTAAAACTTTTTAATAAAGATAGATTAATTAATTTACTTAATTCATATGGAATTATTTTATGTATTGCTGATGCATTGACAGGTACAAAAGTAAGAGGATGTTCTATGGTTAAAGGTAATAATCCAGTTATATATTTAACAACATATTTTAAAGAAAAATCATCTTTATATTTTACTTTATATCATGAGTTATGCCATATTAAAACAAACTATAATAAATTAATTAGTAAAATTATTATAGAAGATGATATGGAGAAAGAAGCAGATGAATTTGCACTTAATAAAATGATTGATAAGGAAATATGGAATGAAATTATAAATAATCTAGATAAAAAAGATGAAATATGTAAAAAAAATAATATACCTTTTTCATTTATGTATTCAAGATTAGCATATGAAAAATATATATCTTATAATAGTAAGGAATATAATGATAATATTGAAAAGATTAATTTAAATTAATAAAATTGTTAAATTTTTAAAGTGCAAAAAAAGAATGTTTAAAGTGCAATATTTGCACTTTAAAATAGCAGAATTAATATGATTACACATTATATATTTTTAGTGTTAGTTATTATCCTCTTTAGTAATTAAATACTTCTGCTGCGCATGAAGTAAAGTTATCTTCAAATATTTTTTTATTTAGTTTATATAATGAAATAGTGCATTTGCTATTTAAACTTTCTTTTATTACTCCATTCATATTTCCATTAACTGGAGAAGATAATTTATTAGACTTATAATAATCAAGATTTATTATAAGTTTTTTTAGTCCTTGTTTAACTGTAATTATATATTTATTATCATTTATTTTTTTTAAATTTACTCTAGCTAAATAGTAACTAGCAAATCTATATTGTTTTTTATTTACTTCAAGAATGCTGATTATACCAGTAAATCCAAATTTTAATACAGGAATATGTGCCATAGAAAAAAATATACTACTATTTTTATTTGTATTATCTTGAAGCCATATATATTTTTTAGGAAAACTATTTCCATAATCTTTTTCTATATATCCAGTTCCATTATCAAAATTAATTGTATTATCATTAATATTTATTTGTCCATTTAGTTTATGTCTTAAACTAATAACAGAGTGATTACATTCCATATTAGTTAGGTACGCAAATGGACCCATAATATTAGGTGAATATATATTTTTATTTATTTTAGTTAAATTAGAATAATTTATTATTCCTTTTATAGTAATTTTATCATTAATATCAATTACTATTTTATTAAGAGAAAAATAATTATTTTTAATTTTTATGTAAAAAGGATCATTACTATATTCAAAATCTTTAATATCATATTTAATATAATAAGATTTATTAGTTATATTTTCTATTACTTGAATAAAAACTTCTTCTTTATTTGATTTAGAAATACCTATTATAAAAGATAATGAATATTTTTTATTTTTACTTACGTGTTTAAAATACCAACCTTCAAAATAATTATTAGTTATTTTATTTCCTAAATATAAGTGATCATTACATATTTTATTCTTATAGTTTATTTTCATATTTTCACCTGTAATATTATATTAAATAATGATAAATAATATGTTATAATTAAGTAGTAAGTAGGTGTAGTATATGGGAAAAATAAGAGTAATGAGTGAATCACTCGCAAATAAAATTGCGGCTGGTGAAGTAGTAGAAAAATGTGCTTCAGTTGTTAAAGAACTTGTAGAAAATAGTATTGATGCTAAAGCATCAGAGATTAAAATAGAATTGAAATCATCAGGTGTAAAATCAATAAAAGTAACTGATAATGGTATTGGAATGGACAAAGATGATGCACTTCTTTGTTTTGGTTCACATGCAACTAGTAAGATTAAAGATGAAGATGATTTGTTTAATATAAATACATTAGGATTTAGAGGTGAAGCTCTTCCATCAATCGCAAGTGTATCAAACGTTGTTATATCTTCTTGTGATGGAGTAGATAGCGTTATTTATACACTTGAAGCAGGAGATTTAGTAAAAAAAGAAAATGGTGAAATGAGAAGAGGGACTATTATAGAAGTAAAAGATTTATTTTATAATACACCTGCTAGACTTAAATATTTAAATAGTTTATATACAGAACTTGCTAATGTTACGCAGGTTGTAAGTAGAGAAGCACTATCACATACAAATATTAGATTTACACTTATTAATGACGGGAATGTTGTACTTAAAACTAGTGGAAGTGGTAATTTACTTAAAACAATAAATGATATATATGGTGTTAAAACTTCTAAAAAAATGCTTTTAGTTAAAGGCGAAACAAATGATTATGAAGTATATGGCTATGTATCACTTCCTGAAATTACTAAGTCTAATAGAAATCATATAATAACTATAGTAAATGGAAGAGTAGTTAGAAATTCAGAACTTAATAAAGTAATAAATGATGCATATCATAAATATAAATTTGATAATAGATATCCAGTAGTAGTTTTAAATATTGATGTTGATCCATCATTAACAGATGTTAATGTTCATCCATCAAAAATGGATATTAAATTTAGTAATTTTGATGATTTAAAAAATTTAGTTTTTGAGAAAATTAAAGAAGCATTAAATTCTCATTTTTTAGCGCCTACAGTAGATAATTCTAGTGTAAAAGTTGATAATATAGTAGAAACTATTAATGTTAATGAGGAAGAAAAAAAAGAAGTAAAAGAATATGTACTTGATTTTTCATCTAATGACAATATTATAAAAGAAGAAGAAAATGATTATAATTATCAACCAACAGATACAAAAGAAGAACAAAAAAGAGAGTTCCCATTTATGGAACCTGTTGGACAAGTACTTGGTGTATATATTGTTTGTCATAGTGAAAAAGGAATGTATTTAATGGATCAACATGCTGCGGCTGAAAGAATAAATTATGAAAAATATAAAAAAGCAATGGCAAATCCTACTAAAGATACAATAAGTATGTTATTTCCAATAAATTTAGAATATCCTAAGGAAGAATTTTTAATAATAAAAGAACATATGGATTTTATAAAAAGTTTAGGTATTGATATTGAAGAATTTGGTATGAATTCATTTATTGTTAAAGCACATCCTACTTGGTTTAAAGAAGGTTTAGAAGAAGTATTTATTAGAAACTGCCTAGAAAAAATAATAACTATGAATAAGAATTTTGATTTAGAAAGATTTAATGATAGTATTTCTGCAATGATGGCATGTAAAGCATCTATTAAAGCAGGTGATCCAATCTCTATGGAAGAAATGAAGACTTTAATTGAAAGGTTAAAAAAGTGTGAGAATCCATTTAACTGTGCACATGGTAGACCAACAATAATACATTATCCAAAATATGAATTAGATAAATTATTTAAAAGAGCAGTTTAAGGAGACCAACTATGAATAGTCAATAGTTTTTTGTAAAAAAATCAAAAAAGTAAACAATAAAAAATTATTGCACA